>CAZCFU010000348.1:0-1900 GCA_964498005.1 uncultured Oscillospiraceae bacterium
TTACACACCGAAACATGGAAGCTGGCTTGACATTGCAGAAATTGAGCTTTCTGCTCTCGGCCGTCAGTGCATTGCAAACAACAGAATTCCTGACCTGCCAACACTTCGTAGTTTGCTTGTTCCATGGGCTTCTTCAAGAAACTCTGTACAAAAGGGCGTGGACTGGCATTTCACTACCAACGATGCCAGGGCGAGATTGAAGCATCTTTACCCCGTTGTAAAGATTTAGCTTTTACGGAGTACTAGACGGTCGAGTGGATTCTCTCAATGGCGTAAAGGAGCGAAAACAATGGTAGAAAAAAGAGAGCTTGGAAACAGCGATCTTAATGTTACAGCGGTTGGACTGGGCTGTATGGGATTCTCCCACGCATACGGGGCTCCTACCGAAAAGTCGGAAGCTGTGAAAATGATCCGAAAAGCCTTCGACATGGGCTATGATTTCTTTGATACAGCGGAGTGCTACACCGGAACAAATGCGGATGGAAGTACCTCTTTTAATGAAGAATTGGTGGGAGAAGCCCTGCGGGATGTGAGAAATCAAGTTGTAATCGCCACGAAGTTCGGCGTGCAGCATACAGGCACGGGCCTTCTTACTGACAGCCGTCCGGAAACCATCCGAAAAGCAGTGGATGGAAGCCTGAAGCGTCTCGGTGTAGATTACATTGACCTCTATTACCAGCACCGCATGGACCCAGATGTTGAACCGGAAACCGTTGCGGAAGTCATGAAGGAACTGCTGAAGGCGGGAAAAATCCGCTATTGGGGCATTTCTGAAATGACTGAGGAGTATCTGCGCCGCGCCCATGCTGTTTGTCCGGTCACAGCAATCCAAAACCGATATTCCATGCTGGCGCGGGGCCATGAGAAACTGTTTTCCGCATTGGAAGAATTGAATGTGGCGTTTGTAGCCTTTTCTCCGCTTGGCAATGGATTTTTAAGCGGAAAGTATGATGCGAATTCCAAATTTGAAAACGGTGTGGATTTTCGCAGCCATATGCCGCAGTACACGAAGGAAGGATTTGAAGCCGCCAAAGAGCTGATGGCCCGCCTCGCAAGTATGGCAGAGGAAAAAGGGGCTACCACAGGCCAGCTCTCCCTTGCATGGATGCTTTGCAAAAAGCCGTATATCATTCCGATTCCCGGCAGCCGGAAGGAGGAACGGCTGCTGGAAAATCTTGGTTCCAAAGATGTCCGGTTGACCGCTGATGAAATTGCGGAGATCGACAGTCTGCTTGACGAAATGGAACTTCCGGTTTACGGACAACGGTCAAAGTAAGAGAATCCATCGATCACGAGGTAATTGTGCCTGAAAATCCGAAAATGGTCAAAGTGTGAGAAGGTAAATCATTCATTACTTGCACCACCCGCCGGAATTTTACTCCGGCGGGTGGTATCTTTTTCGGATAAGCTGCACTTATGAAATACCCTCGAAACTGGAAGTGCTCTGAAAGCCGTCTTTTTGTAAAATATAGACACCAAGTAAAAATCGAAAAGGAGTAATTCAGCATGAAGGTTTTGGCCATCAGTTCCAGTCCCCGGCTTCACGGTAATTCTGACTTCCTGTGCGATCAGTTTTTGAAAGGCGCGGCGGAGGCGGGGCATACTGTAGAGAAAATCAGGTTGGCAGAAATGGAGATTGCGCCCTGCTCCGCTTGTAATGCCTGCCAGTCCGGCGGAGTCTGTGTGAAGAAGGATGGTATGGCGGATACTTTGGAGAAAACGATTAGCGCGGACATCATCGTCCTGGCAACGCCGGTGTACTTTTACTCCATGAGCGCCCAAATGAAAATTTTTATCGACCGTTGCTTTGCCCGGTTCCAGGAAATCAAGGGCAAGGATTTCTATTTCATCGTCACCTCCGCCGCCCCCCAGCATGAAGCGGCAGAAGAAACCATCGCCG
>CAZCFU010000349.1:0-1898 GCA_964498005.1 uncultured Oscillospiraceae bacterium
GGCAAAAAAACAGCGTGCCGGACGGATTTTCCGGCACGCATGGGGTCATGTTGATTTCTCACCGTATTTTATTTCTCCGTAATACCAGCCTGTTATCCCGTCCTTCTTCACCAGGCAGCCCCGCTGGGTCTGTTTCACCAGGGCCAGCGTATCGCCCGGAGAGACGGGCAGGCGGTAGTCGGTGGCGTCCTCGGTGTGGGTCTTCCCGTCCCGCCAGACGCTGATGAAGTCCCGGGGCAGCCACAGCTCCCGGCCCGAGGAGGGGTGGCGGATCAGGGCGCGGTCCCCCTCTTCCCGCAGGACTTCCACCACGCTGTCCGACCAGCGGATGTTCAGCGGGTCGGGGGACGCCTCCTGCCCGTCCAGCGCCGTCACCCGCTCCAGGCCGTCGTACCAGGTATGCTCCAGCGTGTCCCCGTACACGTCCGGGATGATGAGGGCGTTGAGCTGTCCGTCCACTTTGAGGACGCAGCCGCCGTCGATGGAGGCGATATGGCGCTGGCGGTCGATGAGGGGGGCGGAGCGCTGTATGTGGGAATTGTAGAGGGTCACCGGCCAGTGGCCCACCACCACCCACTTGCGGAAGCTGTGACCCTGGCCCAGGAAGTCATCGTTTTTCATGCAGGGGTAGGCTTCCAATTCCTCCAGCCGCTCCTCCCGGGGGACGCCGCCGTGGACAAAGAGGAAGTTCCCCGCCTCCAGGATGGTGGGCAGATTCAGCAGGAAGCCCGTCTCCTCCGGGAATCGGTCAAGCAGGGCGGCGCGCAGGGCGGGCAGATCGTCCACACTCTCCGGGAAGGGGAGTCCGGCTTCCACCGCCATTTGGAACAGCAGGGCCCGTTCCCGCCAGTAGTTGAGGATGGGCCACACGCCTTGGTCGATGCCCGGACGGTTTTCCAGGAAGGCTTGGCCGATGTCGTCGCAGTTGCCGCACAGGGTGTAGACGGTGTGGGTCTTTTGCAGCTCCAGCACATACCGCAGGGTGGCCAGGCTCTCCTGTCCCTTTTCCAGCAGGTCGCCCACGATGATGAGCACGTCGTCCGGGGTAAACCGCGCCTTGTCCAATACGCCCTTCAGGAAGGGCAGGTTGCCGTGGATATCGCTGACGGCGACGACGCGGCGGCCCGGTTCGATATGGGGGCGGATGACCTGGGCAAGACGGGGCATGGGAGCAGCTCCTCTCTCATCAATAGTTTTCTAACATTGTACCACAACAAACCGGGCTTTTCCAGCCCGTATATTATTTACAATTTCCTCTTTTTTCTGCCTGGGGGTTGTGGTATACTGTATCGAGTTAAATTGGGTCATTGTACTTTTATATAGAAAGGACACACAAGCTATGGGTCTGTTTGCAAAAGTATTCGGCACCCGCTCCCAGCGGGAGGTCAAGGCGCTCACCGCCACGGTGGACAAGATCGAGGCGCTGGAGGACGAGTACCGCGCCCTCAGTGACCGGGAGCTGCGGGCCAAGACCGACGAGTTCAAGTCCCGCCTCGCCAATGGCGAGACCCTGGACGACATCCTCCCCGAGGCCTTTGCCACCTGCCGGGAGGCGGCGGACCGGGTGCTGGGTATGCGCCCCTTCCGGGTGCAGCTCATCGGCGGCATCATCCTCCACCAGGGCCGCATCGCCGAGATGAAGACCGGTGAAGGCAAGACGCTGGTGGCCACCCTGCCCGCCTACCTCAACGCCCTGGCCGGGAAGGGCGTCCATGTCATCACCGTCAACGACTACCTGGCCAAGTACCAGAGCGAGTGGATGGGCATCCTGTACAAGTTCCTGGGGCTGTCCGTGGGCCTGGTCATCCACGGCCTGGATAAGGGGGACAAGCAGCGGGCCTATGCCGCCGACATCACCTACGGCACCAACAACGAGTTCGGCTTCGACTACCTCCGGG
>CAZCFU010000350.1:0-1894 GCA_964498005.1 uncultured Oscillospiraceae bacterium
TGGCTGTCGTGGGTGGCCATGATGACGGTGGTGCCCCGGCGGTTCACGTCGTTGAGCAGATGCAGGGTGTCCCAGATGCAGTCGTCGTCCAGATTGGCCGTGATCTCGTCCAAAATCAGGATCGGCGGGCTGCCGATCATCGCCCGGGCCAGCTCCACCCGGCGGCACTCGCCGATGGACAGCTCCACCGGGTATTTGCTCTCCACTCCCTTCATCCCCACCAGGCCCAGCACCTTCTTGATGCGGATGTCCACCAGCTGCGGTTTCTCCCGCCCCACAGCGATCCGGGAGGCCAGGGCCAGATTTTCGCCGATGGTCTTTTTTCGGATCAGGGTCGGATCCTGCCAGATCTTCCCGAACAGGATGGACATTCGATTCCGGCTGAGCGCCATTGCCCGGCTCAGATCCCGGTCCCCCAGGTAGACCTTGCCCTGGTTGGGCTTCGTCTCCCCAGTGATCAGGCGCAGCAGCGTGCTTTTCCCCGCGCCGCTGCCCCCCACCACAAAGACGAACTCCCCCTGGCGGATGGTCAGATCCACGTCCTCCACACCCATTTCCTGGTGTACCGGGCCCTTTTTCCGGCGCTTGGGCTTATAGAATTTTGAAACGTGCTCGAGATAAATGGTGGGCATAAGCTTCTCCTGGCTCCGCGGGCAGCCTGAACGGGGTCAAATTTCTTTCCATTGAAAATACGCTGATATCTGCTATAATATCAAACAGAAACAAGTCGCATTTTAAGGGGGTGGGCAGATGAAGAAGAATAACGGGCCAAGGCATCTGGGGCGGTATATCGCCCTGGCGGCGCTGCTGGCTCTGTTGTGCGTCGGCGGGGTAGAGCTGGCCGCCTGCCGTCATTTCGCCCCGGCGACCTACGATCGCATCGTAGCCCCTGCCCGCTATGTCGCCTCCGTCATGGTGGATACCGGCAAAGCCGCGCTGAACGCCGCCGGACAGTTCTGCCTGGAGGTCGGGCGGTTCTGTCAGTCGGTGGGCGCCGGGATCGCCGAACAGGCGGGCCGGGCGGCGGACGCCTGGGCGGAGTTCACCGCCCCGCGGGAAATCGTTCCGGCCCCCGACAGGACACCCACTCCCACCGAGGAGCCTCCGTCTCAGCCCCCGGCCACCGCCCCCCCCATCACCGAGGTGCTGGAGGTGGATGGCCGCCAGATCCTTACCGGCGGCTCAATGGACGTCGTCTACTTCTGCCAGTCGGACGAGGAGTGGGCGGAACAGCTCTACGGCACTGACCCGATCGGCCCCTATGGCTGCGGCCCCACGGTCATGGCCATCGCGGTCGCCACCATGACAGATACGGACACCGACCCCGCGGTCATGGCCGCCTGGGCGGCGGATCATGGCTACTGGGCCCGCCGGAGCGGCTCCTATGACGCGATCGTCGCGGGCACAGCCCGGGCCTTTGGGCTGGAGGTAGAAAGCCTCACCCAGCGCACTGTGGACGAAATGCTTCGGGCCCTCTGGGACGGCAAGCTGCTGGTGGCCCATGTGGGCCCCGGCCACTTCACCGAGGGCGGGCACTTTATCCTCATCCGCGGGGCAACGCTCAGCGGAGAAGTGCTGGTGGCCGACCCCAACAGCCTGGAGCGCAGCCTCCAGCTCTGGGATCCCCAGATCATTCTGGACGAGCTATCCTCCGCCCGGAGCAGCGGCGCGCCGCTGTGGGCGCTGTCTATCCCCGATACATAATATCATATTTCTTTTGTTCGTGCAATATCGGCTCGGTGATTCACCGAGCCGATATTTTATTGTAGTTCTATTGATAGGCCGATTTTTCCCGGCCCATCCGCTGGTTCAGCACCCGATCCAGCTCCAGCACCTGCTTGAGCCGCCGCTTGTTGGACGCCACCTGTTCACACAGGAGCCGCTGGCTCTGCTG
>CAZCFU010000351.1:0-1885 GCA_964498005.1 uncultured Oscillospiraceae bacterium
TTCCGCTGGTACGCCGCATTCCATGACGAGGGTCACCACCCGCATTGCCACATGGTGTGCTACAGCGCGGACGGAAAATCTGGCTTTCTCACCAAGCAGGGAATCGCGGATATCAAGTCCATGCTGGCAAAAGAAATTTTTCAGCAAGACCTGATTGCTGTCTATCAGCGCCAGACCCAGCGGCGGGACGAGCTCACCGAGGATGCTGGGGAAGTTATGCGGCGGTTGGTTTCGGAGATGCAGAACGGGGCGTTGGACAACCAGCGCATTGAGCAGCTCATGGCCGAGCTGTCTCATCGTCTGCGTGGCCGCTCCGGCAAAAAACAGTACGGGTATCTGTCCCCGACGTTGAAATCCTTGGTGGATGAAATCGTGACCGAGCTGGAGAAAGATCCCCGCATCGCTGCCGCCTACGATCTGTGGTACCGGGAGCGGGAGGAAGTGCTGCGTACCTACAAGGACGATCTGCCTCCACGCATTCCGCTTTCCCAGCAGAAGGAGTTCAAGCGGATCAAAAATATCATCATTGAGGAGGCGGCTCGGCTGGATGAACTGACGGCGGCAGATGAACCGGCGCAGACGGACGATTCGGAATCGACAGCGGACACAGACTCAACTGCCGATTCGTCTCGGACAGACGATGCCGACCAGCCTCGCTATCAGCCCACCGCTCCCCCGGCTCAGTCCAAAGCAAAAGCTCCGCCGCCCGGTCTGGTGATCAGCTCCACTGCGTCGCTTCTCTACCACATGGGCCGCATCTTCCAGGAACAGCACCCGCAGCCTGCGGGCGGTATGCGGGTGGCGGTGGACAGCAAACTCAAACGGAAGATCCGTGAGAAGAAAATCGCCATGGGCCACAAGCCGGACGATCACGAGGAGCAGGTCATGAACTGACTGCTACGCTTCCTTCCGGCCATGGCAGTACCAGTACAGTGCGCCCACGCCCGTACCGCCGATGATGTTCCCCACCGTCACCGGGAGCAGGTTTCGCAGCAGGAAGTTTCCCCAGGTCAGAGCAGTGAGGTCAACACCGGACTCAGCCGTCAGCGCAGCATAGGCCGGGACGGCCTTGGCAAACAGCCCTGCCGGTATGTAGTACAGGTTGGCGATGCAGTGTTCAAAGCCGCAGATCACAAAGAACGCTACTGGCAGATATGCGCCCACCACCCGGCCCGTCAAATCTTTGGCGGACAGGGACAGCAGCACCCCCGCCGTCACGAGGATATTGCACAGGATGCCCAGGATGACGGCGCTACCCACAGGCAGGGCGCACTTCCCCGCCGCCAGCTTCATGGTGAACACCGCCAGCTGGCCGCCGGAGTAGTTGAGCTGTCCACCAAAGGCACAGCCCGCCGCCGTCAGCATTGCCCCCACCGCATTGCCCAGGTAGACTACGCCCCAGTTGCGCAGCATCCCCGCCACCGTGGCCTGACCGTCCAGCACAGAGATGGTGATCAGCGTGTTGCCGGTGAACAGCTCTGCCCCGGTGAGTACCACCATGGCAAGCCCAAAGGGGAACAGCAGACCGCACACGATCCGGGCCACACCCACGTTGTCGATGGTGTGGGCGGCGGTGTTGGTGACCGCGCCTCCCATGGCAATGAAGAGCCCGGCCAGCACCGCCAGCAGAAACATCTTTACCAACGGCATCCGCGTCTTGGCAGCGCCAGCCGCGGCATAGTTGGCCGCGCACTCTTTGGGTGTGAACAGGTTCATCGTCCGTCCCCTCCCGGTGGTTTTTGATCAGTGTATCACAGCCGCGAGGGAATGTCACCCTCGAAAATCGGAAAGGAGGCAGTCATGCCCTACATTCATTTCACAGAAGAGCAAAAGCGCCAGGCCAATGCGGTTGACCTGGTGGAGTTCCTCCGTTTCAAAGGGGAGC
>CAZCFU010000352.1:0-1882 GCA_964498005.1 uncultured Oscillospiraceae bacterium
TGGACGAGAACGACCGCTCCACCACCACCCGGCTGATGAAGGTCAAGGATATGCTGCTGGCCCAGGCCCAGGAGGAGCGCCGCGCCGCGGACGCCAAGGCCATCAAAGCCTTTGGCGGCGACCCCGGCCAGCCCCAGCAGGTCTGACGCCTGACCCAAAGCTCAATTGAGGAGCGCCCCCGCCATCGGCGGGGGCGCTCCTTTTTTGCTTTGTTCAAATCTCACCTGGCCCGGGCAAAGGTCAGGCCAACCACGGAGCCCGCACCCGCCTGCCGCAGGGCGGCGGCGCACTCCGACAGCGTGGCCCCGGTGGTGACCACGTCGTCAACGAGGATGATCCGCTTCCCCGCCAAGTCCAGCCCCGGCAGGGCGCGGTAAGCCCCCTGAACGTTGACCTTTCGGATTTCGTCCTCGCTGATCCCCGATTGGACGGCGGTGGCCCGGACTTTTTCCAGCGTGCTTTCCACGGCCAAGCCCGTCAGCTCGCCCACCCGGCGGGCCAGCAGCTCCGCCTGGTCGTAACCCCGCTCCCGCCGGCGCTTGGGATGCAGGGGCGCCCAAGTGATGAGATCCACCGGTCCCGTCCAGCGGTCCTGGAGGCACTGGGCCATCAACAGGCCAAACAGCTGGGCGTGGCCCCGGCCTCCGCCGAATTTGTAGCGATGCACTCCCTCCCGCGCAGCCTCCCTGTACCACAGGGGCGACAGGCAGGCGTCGCAGAAGTCCACCGTTTTGGTGTCCCCCGGCTCCACCCAGGGCAGCTCCTCCTGGCAGGAGGCGCACCAGCCCTCCTCGCCCCGCTCCAGCACCCGTCCGCAGAAGGGGCACTTGGGCGGATAGAGCAGGTCCAGCAAAAAACGCGGCGGCCTCATTGCCCCTGGTCCAACAGGTCAATGGGGCCGTGCTCTTTTTCAAACTCCCTGACACATTGATTGACCAGATACAAGATCTGCCCGCTCATGGAGCGGCCCTCATAGGCCGCCACGGACTGGAATTTGTCGTGAAGCTGCCGGTTCATCCGGATGCTGAAGTATGCTTTATCATTCATTGGCGCGACCTCCCCAATGTCACAGTAAAAGCATTGTACACTGATTTCCCCAGAAAATCCAGCTATTTTTCTAAGGCGCCGACAAAGTGCCCCGGAACCGACAAAAAACGCTGTACTTTTCCAACTGGGTGTGATATACTTCCTCAAACGGCTCCTCCCCTGAGAAGCGTAACAGCGTGGCATTACGGGTCGAGTTGAGCCTTTTGAATTTGGCGTAAAGCGCCTGAGCGGCGCTTTTTGATCGGCAGAGTATTGGACGGCATCGGCTGCGGGGCCGGGCTGCCGCCCCACCGGCGAGACAGGGCCGGACGGGCGGAGGCTTGGTCTGCACAGCAAGAAGCGCTGAGCCGTCGTGAGCAGCCGTTAGGCCGCAAAGCGGCCATAGGCCTAAGCCGCGCAAAGCGCGGCCCACGGAGCGGATGGAGCGAAGTGAGGGCAAAAGCCCAGCCGCCGCAAGGCGGCGCGGGGTTTGCCCGAGACGCAGCGAAGCCGCGCGTTGCGAACAGGTGAAGCGTGACAACCGCGGCGGCTGACCGCGTATTTTGTCATGTCCAATGCCCTCTGCCATCTACATAGGACAAACGGCGGGGCCTTTTCCGGTCCGGCCTTGATTCCTTGCGCACTCATCTTAATACGATAGGAAAAGGAGTATTTATGGCAGAAAAACTGAAAATCATCTCTCTTGGCGGTCTCAACGAGATCGGCAAGAACCTCACCGTGTATGAGTATGGAAACGACATCATCCTGGTGGACGTGGGCATGGGCTTCCCCGACGACGATATGTACGGCATCGACGTGGTCATCCCCGACTTCACCTACCTCATCCAGAACCGGG
>CAZCFU010000353.1:0-1879 GCA_964498005.1 uncultured Oscillospiraceae bacterium
AACCTGGCGGGCGGCAACGGCCACCCGGCGGAGATCATGGATATGTCCTTCTCCGTCCAGGCCCTGGCCGCCGAGTGGGTGGCCAAGCATCAGAGCAAGCTGGAAAAGAAGCTCTACGACATCCCCGCCGAGATCGACGACCAGATCGGCTGGGCCAAGCTGGCCGCCCTGGGCCTGTCCATCGACAAGCTCACCCCGGAGCAGGAGGAATATATCAACAGCTCCAACGCGTAAATTCTGAAATCAGCAAGCGCCGCCCCGATGGGGCGGCGCTTGTTTTGTTATACGGCCCGCTTGGCGGCCTTGGCGGCCTCCGGATCCCTGTCCAGGGAGATGCGGTCGGCGATCATGGCGATAAACTCGCTGTTGGTGGGTTTGCCCTTGGCGTTGGATACGGTGTAGCCGAAATACTTTTGCAGCGTCTCCAGGTCGCCCCGGTCCCAGGCCACCTCGATGGCGTGGCGGATGGCCCGCTCCACCCGGCTGGCGGTGGTGCCGAATTTCTTGGCCACCGCGGGATACAATACCTTGGTCACCGCGTTGATGACCTCCATATCCGCCACGGCCAGACCAATGGCCTCCCGCAGATACTGGTACCCCTTGATGTGGGCGGGCACGCCGATCTCGTGGATGATGGCGGTGACCTGCCGCTCCAGATCCCGGACGCCGTTCTCCCCCTGGAGCGGCTCCTCTGCCTGGCCGCTGGTGAGCAGCCTCGCCCGCTCGATCACCGACTGGGCCCGACAGGGCTTGAGCATACAGTAGTCCCCACCCTTCTGGGAGATCTGCGCCGCCAGCGCCGGATCGCCGAAAGCGGACAGCACCAGCACCTTTGGCCGGTTCTCCCCCAGCTCATCCAGCACCTCCAGCCCATCCATGCCCGCCAGCATCAGGTCCATCACGACCACATCCGGCTTCTGTCTGGCCACCAGGTCCAGCAGCTCCTCCCCGCTGCCCGTTTGGGCGCACACGGACAGGTCGGCCTCCTCCCTGATCAAATCAGCCAGCATTTGACGGAACTCCTCCGAAGCGTCCGCCAGGATGATCCTTTTCTTATCACTCATGTTCATGTTCCTTTCCGGTTCGTGACCCGAGGTTTTATTTCCATTTTTACCAAAATTTGGTGTATCCTTAAAATACCACAGATTCCCCCAGATGGCAAGGAAGTTTTCCACTTTTTATCAAAGTTTTCTTCGACACCCCTTGTCGAATCCACGAACCGGGCCGGGCCGCGGCCCGCGAAAATTGGAAATTCCCGTCAGTCCTGGCACTGCTGGAGCATCCGTCCCACGTAGATGCCGTAACCGCTGGAGGGGTCGTCCACCAGGACGTGGGTCACCGCCCCCACGATCTTGCCGTTCTGCAAAATGGGGCTGCCGCTCATCCCCTGGACGATGCCGCCGGTGGCGTCCAGCAGGCGCTGGTCGGTGACCTTGATGAGATAGTCCCGGCAGTCGTCCGCCCGCTCGGGGAATACTTTGGAAATTTCAATGGCAAATTGATCCACCCGGTCGCCGGAAATGTTGCAGAGGATGGACGCCTCCCCGGGCTCTACCTCATCCCGCTGGGCCACCTCCACCGGCGTACCTTCCACCCAGCCGCTGTCCGCCATCATGCCGAACACGCCGCCGTCGGTGTTGGCGCTGAGCAGGCCCAGGGTGGACGAGGTGTCAAACACCCCCTGGAGCTGCCCCGGGTCGCCGGATCTGCCCTTCTCCACCCCCGCCACGGTGGCGGGCAGGATGGAGCCGCTGTCCAGCGGCATGAGCAGCGCCGTGTCCGCGTCGTTGATGCCATGGCCCAGGGCCCCAAAGGCCCCGGTGTCCGGGCAATAGAAGGTCACCGTGCCGATGCCCGCCATGGAGTCCCGGATCCAGGC
>CAZCFU010000354.1:0-1876 GCA_964498005.1 uncultured Oscillospiraceae bacterium
TGCTCTCGCGGACGAGGTAGAAGTCGTGGTTCATCATGACGATCTTGGATTCGGGAATGGTCTCGATATACTCGATCTGCAAATGGTTGACAAGGAATTTCTCGTGGTTCCGCTTGGTCAGAACGATCATGGTGCGAACCTCCTTTTGGCTGACAGGGCTACAGGGGGCTGGCCCGGAGGGAGGTTTCACCCTCCCCCGGGCCGGGCCGCGTTTCAATTACTTAAAATCAGCGCTTCATGTTGACCAGTTCCTCCAGCATGGAGTCGGTCACGGTGATGATACGGGTGTTGGCCTGATAGCCGCGCTGGGTCAGGATCATGTTGGAGA
Source organism: uncultured Oscillospiraceae bacterium (assembly GCA_964498005.1). Classification (GTDB taxonomy): domain Bacteria; phylum Bacillota; class Clostridia; order Oscillospirales; family Oscillospiraceae; genus Enterenecus. The sequence goes on from CAZCFU010000354.1 coordinate 329, forward strand.
TCTCCTGGGCCAGGTCGGTCTTGGACATCTCCAGGCCGTTGGACAGGATGGTGGTCTTGCCGCCGTTGCGGATGCGCATCCCCTCAGCGTAGTCGGGCTCCGTGGCCGCGTCGCCGGCGTTGCCGTTGCCGCCCTGGTTGTTGTCCCCGGCATTGGCCTGCGCCCGGGCGCGGGTGAGCTCGCCGTTCACGTAGTTGATGCCCAGGTCCGAGGCGCCGCCGCCCAGGACGGAGATGGTCAGGTCGCCGGAGCCGGCGCCCGCGTTGTAGTAGCTGTTGCCGATCTGGGTCACGCCGTTGGGGTTGGTCACCTGGCCCACCGCGATGCAGCCGATGGTGACCACCTCGTTGGTCTCGTTGCTGGTGCCGGTGATCAGGCCGGTCTTCTGATCCACGGTGATGCCGGTGAACTGGGCCTTGTCGTAAAGCACCTGGGTGATATTGGTGCCATTCTCCGGACGGGTCTCGCTCGTAACTGTATTGCCATTCTCGTCCGTATACTCATAATAGTAGGCGTCCTGAAGCCTGCCGATGCCATTGGCGCCGGTGGTGGCATACATGATCTCGCCCGCCTCTTCGACGGTAATGCCCGCCGCCGCCCGCTGATCGGCGGTCATCGCCTGGGCCGCCGTCAACTCAGCCCCGGTGAGCTCCTCGCCCTCCTCGTTGTAGTACTTCTCTACCGTACGCACACCGGGGAAGCGGATGGGCACCAGCTGGTCGCTGAAGATGGGGTCGCCCGCCTTCTTGCCGGCGGGAATGTCCTCGTGGTTCGCATCGCCGTAAACGCCGATGCACATAAAGCCGTACACGCACAGGTCGTCGTTGGTCAGGTAGCCGTCGGCCTTGAAGCCGAAGTTGCCCAGCCGGGTGAGGGTCAGGGAGGTGAGCTTGCTCACGTCGCCGTTGCTGCCGTTGAAGGTGTCGGCGATGTCCTTGTTGCCCATGAGGAAGAAGCCGTCGCCGTCCAGCATCATGTCGGTGGCGTTGCCGGTGACGGCGTAGTTGCCCGTGCTCATGTCGATGCCCACGCTGGACATATTGGAGCCGTAGCCGATCTGGGAGGGGTTGGCGCCGCCCACGACCTGGGTGCCGTCCGAGCCGCCGGACATGGTGGTGTAGATCGCCGTCTTAAACACGGAACGGGCGGATTTATAGCTCTGGGTATTGACGTTGGCCACGTTGTTGCCGATGACGTTCAGGTTCTGCATATGGGTCCGCAGGCCAGCAATGGCCGCATACATTGCACCAGTCATAGTGTGATAATTAACTCCTTTCGGTTTGGCGCCGTTCGGCCCATGTCAGTCGGACATGGGGCCAATAGCATCCGAATCCGGTCCTGCCATCTGTTTATCATATTACAGGAAAACGGCGCCGTCAATATTAGTAAAGATATTTTGTTTCATTTCCTCTTGTGTGATAGCTGTGATCACCTTGGCATTGGGCACATTGATGATAAAGGCCTTCTCGGCGTCCATGGCCAGGATGTTGGTGGCTCCCTTGGCCTGGGCCCGGATGACGCTTCCCGCCAGCTGATCCATCAGATCCG
>CAZCFU010000355.1:0-1874 GCA_964498005.1 uncultured Oscillospiraceae bacterium
AGGGCGGAGGTGGTGGACACCATCACCTCGGGCAGGGTGGTGCCGATGGACACCACCGTGGCGCCGATGAGCAGCTCGGGCAGGCCGAAGCGCCGGGCGATGCCGGTGGCGCCGTCCACGAACCAGTCGCCGCCCTTGATGAGAAAGACCAGTCCTACGGCGAATAAAAGAACCGGGACAATCATTGGTAATACCTCCCAGAACCTCCGCACGGTTTGGCGGGGGCAGGCTCAGATGTAGATAGACATACCCATACAAATATAATTTAACCAAAGTTATCCGCATTTGTCAATGGTTATGTGGGACGGGCCGTTCAGGATGGCGGGCCAGTTTCTATTGCATTTTTTTCCCGTCTACGGTATAATATCCCCAAAGCGTATCACCGTCCTGAGGAGAAGGAGGCATTGTTGTGGAATATGATCGCGTACAGCTGAAGCGGAGGGCACGGCAGGCCATGAAGGGCCAGCGCCCCCGCCCCATGCTGATCACCCTGCTGTTCACCATCCTCGTCAGCATTGGGACCCAGATCGTCAACGGGATCCTGAGGGCGGCGTCCGGCAGTAACGACATGACCGAGATGTACGCCAATCTGGTGGTTCAGCAGCAGAGGGATCCGCTTTCCGCCATCCAGTATATACTGGTGTACTTCGGGCCCCAGCGGCTGGCCTTGGCCCTGTTTGTAGGCTTTGTCCTGGCCGCCCTGATCACCACCCTGTGGACGGATTTCATGCGGACGGGCTACTCCAATTTCTGCCTGGGCATGGCGCGGGGGGAGCAGCCCCTGACCGGCGCGCTGTTCAGTCACTTCCCCCAGTGGGGGAGCGTACTGCTTACCAAGTTTTTGTCGGGGGTGTTCTGTACCCTGTGGGAGCTGCTGCTGGGTGCGGGACTGCTTGCCGTCCTGTTCGGGGCTGTTATGCTGTTTGGCGAAAGTGAGATCTTGCTGGTGCTGGTCGTATTCGTGGCCTGCATCGCGTACAGCCTGGGTGTCAGGTGGTTTATCCTGCGGTACGCCATGGTGGACTTCCTGATCGTCGACCAGGGCCTCACCGGCATGGACGCCATCCGGGAGAGCAGGCGGCTTGTGCGGGACAACGGAAATACCGGCAGGCTGTTCATCCTGGAGCTGTCCTTCATCGGCTGGTATCTGCTGGAGTGCGCCGTCATTCTTGCGGCCTGCCTCATAGGGGTAGTCATCTTTGGCGCCGGGGTTGAGTCCGCCTACGGCCCCAGCGAGCTTGTGGAGGCGCTGGCTGTCGCCCTGCTGGGCTATTTCGGCTTGATTTTGGTGGCGTGGCTCATCCTCGCTGTTTTTAACCTGTGGCTCACCCCCTATATCACCGGCGCGAGGGCGCTGTTCTACGACTGGGCGCGGGGCGCGTACAGTACCCGGCCCGCCGGCGGCTTTGGCGGCGGTCAGGACGGCTGGGGACAGCCCGCCGATTACAGCCGAACGACCGGCCCCACCTCCGGTACGGGCATCGGCCCCGGCGCCCAGAACGGCGGAGGCGCGCCCAGACCCCCGAAGCCCCCCAAGGATGACCCCTGGAACTGAATGGCCGTCCCTGCCTTTACTTTGAAAAGGAGCGATCGATCCATGGACAAACTGCAAATGAAAACCCCTCTGGTGGAGATGGACGGCGACGAGATGACCCGTATCCTCTGGCAGCAGATCAAGGAGGAGCTGCTGGAGCCGTATATCGACTTGAAAACGGAATACTACGACCTGGGCCTGCCCCACCGTGAGGAGACGGGCGACCAGGTGACCATCGACGCCGCCGAGGCGACCAAAAAGTACGGTGTGGCTGTCAAGTGCGCCACCATTACACCCAACGCCCAGCGGGTGGAGGAGTACAAGCTGTCCCAGATGTGGA
>CAZCFU010000356.1:0-1872 GCA_964498005.1 uncultured Oscillospiraceae bacterium
CACGCCGGAGGCTTTGGGCCTGCGCGCGGAGCTCTGGGAGTACCTGCGCCAGAAAAACGCCCCCCTTTACCGCCGCTGCCGCTATCGCCTGATCAACGTGGGCACCAACATCCCAGGCTACCAGGGCAGGAAGCTGTCCGTGCAGCTCTACCGGGTGGCCCAGAAAATCTATAAATTCAACTAAAGGAGAAATGCCGCTATGTCCGTACAAACCATTACTAAGGAAAATTTTGACGAGCTGGTGCTTCAATCCGATAAGCCTGTGCTGTTGGACTTCTGGGCCCCTTGGTGCGGCCCCTGCCGCATGGTCTCCCCCCTGGTGGACGAGATCGCCGAGGAGCGTGGCGACATCGTGGTGGGCAAGGTCAATGTGGATGAGCAGCCCGAGCTGTCCATGCGGTTCGGCGTGATGAGCATCCCCACCCTCCTGGTATTCAAGGGCGGCGAACTGGTTCAGACCGCCGTGGGCGCCCGGCCCAAGGAGGAGCTGCTGGCTCTGCTGGACGATTGATCCCAACAGCCGCCCCCATGGGGCGGCTGTTGATTTTTTCGGGAAAGCCGGCATACTGTGGTCTGTTTGGGTCTGTGCCGCATAGAATGGAGCGGCAAATCCAACAGACCGACTGACTTGATGGGAGGTTATCCATCTTGCCCGACGACCCGTTATTCCCAAAGCTGATGATCCTGCTCATCCTGATCCTCATCAACGCTTTTTTTGCCGCGGCGGAGATCGCCGTCATCTCCCTGTCCGAGAGCAGGCTGAAAAAACAGGCCGAGGAGGGGGATAAAAAGGCGCGGCAGCTCCTTAAGCTCACCCAGGCCCCTGACCATTTCCTGTCCGCCATCCAGATCGCCATCACCCTGGCCGGGTTCCTGTCCTCCGCCTTCGCCGCCGACACCTTTTCCGACCCACTGGTGAAATGGCTGGTGGAGGAACGGGGCGTCACCGCCTTGGACTCCCGCGCCCTCAATAGCGTCATGGTGGTACTCATCACCATCGTGCTGTCCTACTTCAGTCTGGTGCTGGGCGAGCTGGTGCCCAAGCGCATCGCTATGAAAAAGACCCAGGCGGTGGCCCGGTTCACCCTGGGCCCGGTCCGCGCCGTGGCGGCGGTGTTCCGGCCCGTCATCTGGCTGCTGTCCAAATCCACCAACGGCGTGCTGCGTCTGCTGCGCATCGACCCCAACGCCGATCAGGAGGACGTCAGCGAGGACGAGATCCGCATGATGGTGGATCTGGGCGAGGAGCGGGGCACCATCGAGGCGTCAGAGAAAGAGCTCATTGAAAACATCTTCGAGTTCAACAACACCACCGCCGAGGACGTGATGGTCCACCGCACCGACATGGTGATGGTATGGGCCCAGGACACCAATGAGGACATTCTCAACGCCATTCTGACCTCCGGCCGCTCCCGCTTCCCCGTCTACGAGGAGGACGCGGATCACATCGTGGGCGTCCTCAACACCCGGGACTTTCTGCTTAACGCTCAGGCGGAACACCCCAAGCCGCTGTCTGAACTGCTGCGTCCGGCCTACTTTGTGCCGGATTCGGTGCGTACCGACGTCCTGTTCCGGGATATGCAGAGCAAAAAGGTACATATGGCCATTGTGGTGGACGAGTACGGCGGCACCTCCGGCCTGGTCACCATGGAGGATCTTCTGGAGGAGATCGTGGGCAGCATCTACGACGAGTTCGACCCCCTGGAGGAGCAGGATATCGAGCAGATAGAGCCGGGGGTGTGGAAGGTCTCCGGCTCCTGCGATCTGGAGCGGGTGGCCCAGGCCCTGGAGATGGAATTCCCCGAGGAGGAGGAATCCGACACCCTGGGCGGGCTGGTGTTCGCCCAGCTGTCCGTCATCCCGGAGGACGGC
>CAZCFU010000357.1:0-1854 GCA_964498005.1 uncultured Oscillospiraceae bacterium
ACGGTGAGGATATTCTCAGGGCGGATATTTTTGCAGTAGATCATGTGCCCCAGGCGGGTGACCAGCACGGTGGTCTTGCCGCTCCCCGGCACCGCCAGGAGCAGGACGGGGCCATCGGTCTGCCGCACCGCCGCCTCCTGCTGGGGGTTCAGGCGGACATGGTATTGACTTTTGAACTCGCTGTAGGTCATTCGTCCGCCCCCTTTTATCGCAAACGCCCCCGGCACTGTATGCCAGGGGCATCATTATATCACGGAAAGAAGGGATTCACAATTTTTATTTGGGACTTTGTCGCGTCCGCTGTCATGAACGAGATCCTGGACTGGGTGTACAGCCAGGTCGTGGGCTTTTTAGGCGCGTTCTTCGCCCTTATGGGCAATATGGGCGTGGAGCTGTTCGACCTGCCCTGGGTGCAGGCCGTGGTGCAGTTCTTCTCCCAGCTGGGCTGGGCGCTGTTCGGGGTCAGCCTGGTGGTGTCCTGCTTCGAGTTCGGCATCGAATACTCCTCGGGCCGGGGCAACATCCGCCAGACCGCCATCAACTGCCTCAAGGGGTTCATGGCGGTGAGCCTGTTCTCCACCGTCCCCATCCGGCTGTACGCCCTGTCCGTGTCCCTCCAGGCCAGCTTCACCGCGGGCATCACCGGGCTGGGCTCCGGCATCGGCGACGTGGGACAGGACATCATCACCAAGCTCACCACCCCGGAGGGGCTCACCTCGGCTACCGTAGACTTCATTTTCAACGGCTCCCACTTCAACCCCATCATGATGCTGTTCTGCGTGATCCTGATGGCCTACGCCGTGATCAAGGTGTTCTTCGCCAGCCTCAAGCGGGGCGGCATCCTGCTCATCCAGATCGCGGTGGGGTCGCTGTATATGTTCAGCGTCCCCCGCGGCTACAGCGACGGCTTCACCCAGTGGTGCAAACAGATCATCGGCCTGTGTCTCACCTCGTTTCTGCAGTCCACCATCCTGGTGGCCGGGCTGATGGTGTTCAACACCAACGCCCTGCTGGGGCTTGGCCTGATGCTGTCCGCGGGCGAGGTGCCCCGGATCGCCGGTGCCTTCGGGCTGGACACCTCCACCAAGGCCAGCCTGACCTCCGCCGTCCATACGGCGCAGATGGCCGTTAGCACCACCAAGGTCATCGCGTCGGTAGTGGGCGGCAAATAATGCAGTAGGAGGACCTATATCTATGAGAAAATTGGTATACATCGCCTCGCCGCTGTCCGGCAATGTGGAGGAAAACCTCCATTTTGCGCGGCAGGCCTGTCTGAACGCCATGTCCCAGGGGGTTACCCCCTTCGCGCCCCATCTGCTGTACCCTCAGATGCTGGACGACAGCGACCCCGCCCAGCGGGAGCTGGGGATGAACATGGGCAACCAGATGCTGGCTCTGTGCGACGAGCTGTGGCTGTGCGGGGATATCATCAGTCCCGGAATGGCCGCGGAGGAACAGCTTGCCAAGGAGCTGGACATCCCGGTCAGAAGCATCAGCATGGAGGAGATCCTCTATCGTCCCCCCGACGAGCTGTGCTGGGACGCAGGGCAGGAGCAGCCTCCCGGCCCTGCGATGGTATCGCCATGCTGACCATGGGTTCCCTGTTCGACGGGATCGGCGGCTTCCCTCTGGCAGCAGTACGCCACGGCATCACTCCGGTCTGGGCCAGCGAGATCGAGACGTTCCCCATCCGGGTGACCAAAGAACGCTTCCCCGACATGATCCACGTGGGGGACATCACCAAGCTGGACGGGGCCGAACTGCCCCCGGTAGACATCATCTGTGGTGGCAGCCCGTGTCAGGGTTATCCCGAAGAAAAGATTATCCCGAAGTTTCAGCGAGAACCCTTGAAAA
>CAZCFU010000358.1:0-1845 GCA_964498005.1 uncultured Oscillospiraceae bacterium
TCGATGAACACGATGAACTTCTGCCGCCGCCCGTCCAGCTTGCGGATGAGGGCGGGCAGGCCGCCCAGGTTCTCCTTGTCCGCCTCGATGAGCCGCAGCTCCTCCATCCCCGGCAGGGTGAGCAGGTTCTTCACCGTGGCCGACTTGCCTGTGCCGCTCTCGCCGTAGAGGAGGACATTGTTCACATACCGCCCCTCCATGAGCAGGCGGGTGTTGCGCTCCACCTCGGCCCGCTGCTCGTCGTAGCCCAGCAGCTGGCTGGAGGTGGGGCAGTCCGGGTGGGCCACCGGGATCAGCTCGCCGCTGTCCCACACAAAGGCGCGGTACCGGGCGAACAGCCCCGCGCCCTCCTTTTGATAGGCGGCGGTGAGCTGCTCAAAGGAGAAGGGCACCCCCTGCCGCCACCGGGGCAGGGAGGTGAGCACGCCCTGATAGTCGCTGTCCAGGAACTTCCCAAGGTGGGCCAGCCACCGGTCGCAGTCCACGCTGGCCAGCAGCTCAAAGGCGGAGATGTCCAGCTTGGCCGCCTGCTCCAGCGCCGGGTCCCGGTCCCCCCGCTGGGCCAGCAGGGGATAGGGCCCCTCCGACCACCGCAGGGCGTCCCCCAGCCACTGGCCCAGGCCGGGCTGGCCCTCCACCCGGAGCTGGTAGAACAGGCCGGTGTACGCCTCCAGCCCGCCCAGGCCGTCCCCGTGGGCGGCGCAGGCCAGCAGGGACAGCGCCCGCTCCATCACCGGCTGGGTAAGTACGTCCTTGTAAGCGGTCACGCCCCGCAGGGCGGCCAGCATGGTATTTACATTCATGGGAATCACCTCAATGGGGATATTATACGGCATCCCGGCAGAAATGACAATCCCTCAATTTCCCGGGAAAATATGACTTTTGGCTTTCTATTTTCCGGGGGGTGTGGTAAAATATCCTGGTATACGGAAAAATACACCGGGAGGTAGCAGATATGGGATTGAACGAGAAAACGCTGGCCAGCGAGCAGATTTTCGACGGGCGGCTGCTGAAGGTCTACCGGGACGAGGTGGAGCTGACCAGCGGCAGGACCTCCATCCGGGAGTTTGTCCATCACCCCGGGGGGGCGGCGGTGGTTGCCCTGGACGGCGAGGGGAACGTCTACCTGGAACGGCAGTTCCGCTACCCCTACCACAAGGTGGTCACCGAGATCCCGGCGGGCAAGCTGGAGCCGGGGGAGGATCCCGCGGACGCCATCCGGCGGGAGCTGAAGGAGGAGATCGGGGCCGAGGCGGGAAGGTGGGACGCCCTGGGCCACATCATGCCCAGCGTGGGGTACACCGACGAGATGCTGTACCTGTACCTGGCCCGGGACTTGACCTTCGGGGAGCGGCACCTGGATCAGGATGAGTTTTTGGAGTACTTCAAGCTGCCCTTCGGCGAGGCGCTGGCCCAGGCGGCGGACGGGCGGATCAACGACGCCAAGACACTGGCCGCCCTGTTCCGGGCGGAGAAGCTGATGCGGGAGGAGACCAATGGGTAAAAAGATCCTGGTGGTGGAGGACGAGCGGAACATCGTGGACATCCTCACCTTCAACCTGGCCCGGGAGGGCTATGAGACGCTGGAGGCCCTGGACGGGGCGGCGGGGCTGCGGCTGGCCCTGGAGCAGGACCCGGACCTGATCCTGCTGGATCTGATGCTGCCCAAAATGGACGGCTTCCAGGTGTGCCGCACCCTGCGGGAGCAGGGGCGGGCCACCCCCATCATCATGCTCACCGCCCGCGAGGAGGAGACGGACAAGGTGCTGGGGCTGGAGCTGGGGGCGGATGACTACATCACCAAGCCCTTCTCCATGCGGGAGCTGCTGGCCCGGGTGAAGAGCA
>CAZCFU010000359.1:0-1821 GCA_964498005.1 uncultured Oscillospiraceae bacterium
TGGAGGGCGTGGACGGGGCGCTGGCCTTCCATGTGTCGCCGGGAAGGATGCCGGTGGGCCTGGTTTTCTACAACGGCGGCGGGGTAATGATGTCCTCTGTGGACGGCTTCCGCGTCACCGTCCACGGCAAGGGGGCCCACGGGGCCTATCCCCACAGCGCCATAGATCCCATCAACATCGCCGTCCACATCTACCTGGCCTTGGAGGCCTTGATCGCCCGGGAGGCGGATCCCAGTAAAAACTGTGTGCTCACCGTGGGGAGCTTCCGCGCCGGCTCCGCCCCCAATATCATTCCGGAAACCGCCGTTCTGGAGGGAACCATCCGCACCAACGACAGGGCCTGCCGGGAGCTGCTGACGCGGCGGATGAGAGAGGCGGCCGTCGGAATTGCCCAGGTCTATGGCGGGAGCGCGGAGATCGAGATGCTCTCCGAGGTGCCGCCCCTGATCTGCGACAAGGAGCTGACCGACAAAATGGCGGAATATCTCCGGGAACTCCCCGGCCTGACGCTGTACCCCGGCATTTTTGCCAGCGCATCGGAGGATTTCGCCGTGGTGGCCGAGCGGGTGCCCAGCGTGTTCATGTACCTTTCCGCCGGATTTCAGGACGAGCGGGGCGACGCCCCGGCCCACAACCCCAAGGTGCGTTTCAACGAGGACGTGTGCGCCATGGGCCCGGCCGGCCTGGCCCACTGTGCCACGCGGTGGCTGGCGTAAAATGCTCGCTTTATAACCCGTCACTTCCCCATGTGAACCGAATACGAATAAAGGCATAGCTTAATTGGGAAAGGAAGTGCCATGCATGAAGATCGTTACCATCAGCCGGGAATTTGGCAGCGGCGGCAGGGAGCTGGGAAAGCGCCTTGCGGATACGCTGGGCTTCGATTACTATGACCGGGAGATCATCACGGCCATTGCCCAGGCCCAGGGAATGGACGAGAACTATGTGGAGAAGGCCCTGGAGGGCGGTATGTGGCAGCATATTCCGCTGACATACGGCCAGGCGTTCTCCGGCGGCGCCATGATACAGACGGCCCAGACCGACCTGCTGGTGGAGCAGCGGCGGGTGATCGAGGGGATCGCCAAGGCGGGCAGGGACTGCGTGATCGTAGGCCGGGACGCGGACATCCTCCTGGCGGATCAGAAGCCCTTCACCATGTTTGTGTGCGCGGACATGGACGCGAAGGTCCGCCGCTGTATGGAGCGGGCCAGGGAGGGGGAGAACCTGTCCCGGAAGGCGATGACGCAGAACATCGCGCGGATCGACAAGGCCCGGGCCAGGAGCCGTGAGATGATCTCGGACAGCAAATGGGGCCATGGGGCCAGCTACCACATGACGGTGAACACCAGCGGCTGGGACCTCAAGGAGCTTACCGGGGCGGTGGCGGACTTTGTGACGCGCTGGTTTGCCCGGACAGAATAACGACGGCCCGCGCCCTTCCAAAGGCGCGGCAGTCAGCATAAAGAAAGACCCCGGGGCGATCCGGGGGGCCTCATAAGGAAGTATTTTTATCTGGAAGAAGTGGCGTAGTCGAAAGGCTACGCCGCTTCTTTCTTGGCCTGGGGCGCGGGGAGCATACCAATGAAGTTATACACAATGTCAATCTGCTGGGTGCGGTGGCCGCTGGACTTGTCCGGCGCGTGTACGTTGATACGCTCGATAAGCTCATTGACGATGGCCGGGGTCAGCGTGTCGATTTCGTTGTACTTCTTCACCAGCGCGATAAACTGGGCCACGTTCACGGCCTGCTCCTTGTTCAATTCAGTGTGGAGGGCCTTGGCCTTTTCGGATAACGTGCGCTGTTCGTCCTCGTAGGACTTG
>CAZCFU010000360.1:0-1820 GCA_964498005.1 uncultured Oscillospiraceae bacterium
TGGTCAGCATGGCGTACTCCATGTACTCGTCCGCCGGGATGCGGGTGAGCTGGGCGTAGGAGCGGCGCAGCTCCTCCACCTGGCGGCGGACGGGATGCTCCAGCTCGTCCTTCCGCTTCCACAGGAAGTCCAGCAGCTCCCCCACCTCGGGGGCGGAGAACAGTTTGTGCTGTTCCCCGGCCAGGATGCCCAGGGCCACGCCCCGGCCCTCAGCGGTGTCTTTGGGGGCGGTGGTGGTGGCATCCAGGTACAGGGAGGAGGACGCGCAGTGATAAGCGTATTGCTTCTTTTGCAGTTCGGCCAGCTTGGCCAGTGCTTCCTTCAGTTCCATGGTGCATTCCTCATTTCTTTTGTCAATTAAATTAGAACATACGTTTCACGCGAAACGATTCTAAATGTGATCCGGGCCGTTCTCAGAAAAGCGGACGCCGTTCTGGGCCGCCAGGGCGTGGGCCAGGGCCGCGCCGCCCTCGTCCAGGCCGCAGTCCTCAATGACTACCTCGCCCCACCACAGTCCGGCGCGCCGCAGCCACAGCAGGGCCTTGACGGTCTGCTCCAGCCCGCTGCCGTCCCCTTTGGCGTCTACCACCATCCGGGCGGGGCACACCCCCGGCAGCAGCAGCGCGCCCACCGCCAGCCACCCCAGGCTCACCAGCCCGAAGGCCGCCAGCAGCACCGCCAGAAATTGAAATACCTGTGTCATTTCCGCCGCCTCCTTATTAAAACTGAGGCATTCTATGGCGGCGGGCGCTTTTTTGTCACCGGTTAAAGCGGACCAGCTCCGCCCCGGCCCCGTCCACCCGGATGGCGGAATAGGTCCCGTGGCGGAAGGACCAGTCCGGGCGGAGCAGATCCTGCTCCTCCGCCAGCCCCAGGTGGTACAGGATCAGGGACAGCGAGCCGTTGTGGGCCGCCACCAGGGTGTCCTCGCCCCGCCGGATCAGCTCGTCCACACAGCCGCCCACCCGCTCCATCATCTGCTGGGGCGATTCGCCGCCGGAGGGCGTGGTGTGGAACCAGTCCGCCAGGAGCCGGCCGATGTGGTCGCCGAAGCGGGCCTCCGCCGCGCCCCAGGTCAAGCCCTCCAGCTCCCCCATGTCCTGCTCCCGCAGGGCGGGGCAGGCTTCCGGGACGACGAACCGGCCCTCGGTGCAGATCATGGCGGTGTCCCACGCCCGGGACAGGGGGCTGGCCACACAGCGGGTGAACTCCACCTCCCGCAGCTTGTCCGCCGCCTGTTTTGCCTGCTCCCGGCCCAGCTCGGTGAGGGGATAGTCCCGCACGCCGAAAAACAGCTGCCGCTCATTGCCGGTGGATTGGCCGTGGCGCACCAGATAGAGATACATGGGGACTCCTCCTTAAAATAAGCTGGCAACCCCGTAGGTCAGGATGCTGATGGCGAGGCCCGCCGTCACCACCCCGGCGATCACCGAGGGGAGGGCTTTTCGCAGGGGCATATCCAGAAAGGCCGCCGCCAGCGAGCCCGTCCACGCCCCGGTGCCGGGCAGGGGGATGGCCACGAAAATGGCCAGCCCCAGGTATTTGTACTTGTTCACCCGCCGCCCCTTCAGATGGGCCTTGCGCTCCAGGGCGTCCACCAGCCGGTTCAGCCTGGGGATCCGCTCCCGCATCCACTGGAAGATCCGCCGGATGTAGACGATGATGAAGGGGACGGGGATCAGGTTGCCGATGACGGCGGCGATGAACGCCGCCCACACCGGCAGGCCGAGGGTCACGCCGAAGGGGATGCCCCCCCGCAGCTCCACCACCGGGATCATGGAAAACAGCACGGTGAGGGTGAACTCCCCCATCATGGTCTC
>CAZCFU010000361.1:0-1811 GCA_964498005.1 uncultured Oscillospiraceae bacterium
TTTGTTATCTTACCACCTCTCAAGAGGTTTGTCAAGAGGTTTTTTCACCGATGCAGCAAATTATTTTTTCCTGCCTCGGAAACCCTTGCCTCTCTTGAGCGCTCAGTTACTATACCAGACCTTCGCGCCTTTGTCAACACCTAATTTCGCTTTTTTTGATCCTTTTTTCTTAGATTTTTTCTGACCACAAAATGTTGCACTTTCCGGCGGGCCCAACCACTATTTCTTCCCTCCCGGGGGGAGCGCCGCGGTCAAGGCCACCAGGATCAAACAGCCCACAGGCGCCGCGATCCCCGGCAGCCGCTCCGTGATCCCTGTGAGCGCCAGCCCCAGCGCCGCGATCACGGCCAGCGCGGGCCACCGCCGCTCTCCCCAGGCGTGGGCCAGCAGTCCCGCCAGCGTCAGGTCGGGCAGCAGCCACAGGGCGGATACCAGCCCCTCCAGCCGGGCGCTGTCCCCCAGCAGCCCCGCCGCCGCGAAGAAGGGCGCGTCCACCTTTGCCGCCACCGCCGGACTGAGCAGTCCCGCCGTCAGCGCCCCCAGCGCGGCGGAGAGCAGTCCCAGCGCCCCCAGCCACATCAGTCCCCGATGGGTCCCGCCCGGTTCTTTCTCCACATTATATAAGTGCGGCAGGACAAACAGGCCGGCGGACAGCACATTCACTCCCGCCAGCATGGACTCCCACCAGCTTCCGGCGGGCTCCATCACCCACCGCCATTCCACCCGGGGCACGCCCAGCAGCAGGATGGCCGCCACCGTCACCAGCAACCCCAGCCAGAAGATCTCCACCGCCCGGAAGAAGGCCGCCGCCTTCCCCCAGCCCATCCAGATCAGCGGTAACGCCAGCAGCACCAGCAGCCAGCCGGTGTTTTCCCGGTTCCCGGACGCCGCCTGGACGCGATCCGCCGTCCGCCGAAGCGCATCCGCCATGAGCGCCACCGCCCAAATGCCATACAGCGCGTTTAATATAGGATGCAGAGGCCGGTGCCCCACCCGGCGCAGCAGCCCCCATCCCACAAGCATCCCAATGGGTACGCTGGCCAGTAGCCACCGCCAATCCGTCCGGCCCGCCGCCGCGGCGCCGACGGACAGTCCGCCCACCATGATCGCCACCGCCAACTGGCGGGTCGACAGCTTTTCGCTTTTCACGCCGGCCCCCTCCATTCTTCCCAATCAATGAGGACAGGTCCGTCCCCAGTCAGCAGGGGCAGCGTCAGCACCTCGCCCCTTTCCAGCGCGGCCAGCGCCTCCACCACCGTGGGGGCCTCGATGCCCCGGCGCTTGAGCAGATCCAGCCCGGATGCCGGGTCGCGGCAGCCGTCCAGCAGCGCCGCCGCCCCCTCCTCCGCCAGCCACACGGTGGCGGACGCCCCCAGCTCCTCGTTGCGCAGGACGGCCAGCAGGGTTTCCCTCAGCGCCACGTCCCGCCCTACTATTATATAAGAAACGCTGGTCAGGGACAGCTCTTCCTCCCCCGACCAAGGCAGGCCCTCCAGCGCTTTGGCGAAATTCCCCCCGGTGTGCCGGCCCCGGCTCTGGTTCCTCTGGTCGTCCCCGCCGCACACCGCCGTCAGGGTGACCGGCCCCGCGCCGTCCACCCCCAGCACACGCACCAGCCCCAGGCCCTCCGGCTCTTTCGGCGCGGGCCGCCAGCCCGCCAGCAGCACAGCCAGCGCCACCGCCATCAGCAGCCATTTTCTCACCCCTGATTCCTCCTGTTCTCCGTATTCAAGTAGCCGGGCCGGGTCTTGACCTCGGGCAGCGGCTCCCGCAGCACCACGTGCCCCTCCTTCTGCTTCCCGGCGTTGGAG
>CAZCFU010000362.1:0-1799 GCA_964498005.1 uncultured Oscillospiraceae bacterium
TAGGTGGCGCCGCCCAGCAGGCAGTCGGCCTCCTTCATGGCCACCAGCATGGTGCCGAAGTAGTTGCCCTGCTGCAGGGCTTCGCGGCACTGCTCCTCGGTCATCTTCCCCTTGCGCAGCTCCACCATCCTGGCCACCATCTCGTCCATCTTGTCGTAGGTGTGGGGCTGGAGGATGGTGACTCCCTTGACGTTGAGGCACTCCTCGTCCGCGACCTTATAGATTTTCTCGGGGTCGCCGATGAGGATGGGCGTCAGGAAGGTGCCGGACAGCAGACGGGCGGCGGCCTCCAGGATGCGCGGGTCCTCGCCCTCGGTAAACACGATTTTCTTCGGGTTGTTTTTCAGCTTTTGGATCATCAGTCTGAACATAAATGGTGTCCCTCCAATTGGGGCGGATCGGGAACGCGTGGTCCGGCCCGCCCTGATTTATATGTCATGCTGTTATCTAATTTAACACTGGCCGGCCATTTTTTCAAGAGGCATATGGGCAAAATCACAAAAAATCCTTGAGATTTTTCTCGCGCTTTCCAGAGCATGAACTCTTTACAAAACGTATTTTCCCCGCTATACTATACCTGCTGTGTTGTCGGGCCCGCTCCTGGCAAAGGAGGGGGCCCGTTTGCATGGTTTTATCCCGCGAAGCAACGATAGGAAAGGGGGAGATCAGGATGACAAACCCTGATTTCGCACGAACCCTCTCCCTGCTGCGGCAGGAGAAGGGTATTTCTCAGCGGCAGGCCGCCAAGACGCTGGGTATATCCCAGGCACTGCTTTCCCACTATGAGAACGGAGCGCGTGAGCCCGGCCTGATGTTTGTGGTCAAAGCCTGCGACTTTTATAATGTTTCCGCCGATTTTCTCTTGGGCCGCACCCTCAGCCGGGACGGCACCACC
This sequence comes from uncultured Oscillospiraceae bacterium, assembly GCA_964498005.1. Classification (GTDB taxonomy): domain Bacteria; phylum Bacillota; class Clostridia; order Oscillospirales; family Oscillospiraceae; genus Enterenecus. Next base: position 896 of record CAZCFU010000362.1, read on the forward strand.
ATCCTGGACGCGGACACCCTTTACGATGTGTCCGACGAGCGGGACAACGTACTGCAGGGCTCCGTGCTGGCTACGCTCTCCAAAAAGCTGGTGGTCAATTCCGTTGGCCTGCTGTTCGACCTGCTCAGCAAGGTGGGCAGCAAAAAGGCCATCCGGGCCGCGGCAAACTACCTGTCCACCACGGTATACATTCTGTTCCGCCACCTCCACCGGGCCAGCGGCAATGAGAACGACGATTTCTTCAACGTGCCCGAGGAGTGGTTCCTGGCGGGCCTGCCCCGGGCGGATCTGCTGATGAGCGAGGCGGAGTACACCCAGGCCCTGGCCAACCCCGGCAAGGACGCCAAGTTCCCGCCCCTGGATCACGACACCATGAAGGCCGCCTATCCGGGGACCTACCAGTCCCTGCTCCAGATCGTCCACACCTGCGGCGAGCGGGTCAACGGCGAGATGGGAAGCCATTTGGAAAATACCCGATGAACGTACAAAGTCATCTGTTTGTGCTGGCCTATCTGCCCGTGGTGCTGATCGTGTGGCGGGTGCTGGACGGGCGGGCCGGGAACCAGGCCGCCCGGGCGTTCCTGCTGTGCGCCGGGGCTCTGTTCTGCGGCTGGGGGTCGCCCCTGTCGCTTGCGGTGCTGGCGGGCGAGGGGGCGGCAAGCTATTGGCTGGGCCGCCGCATCGCCCGGGATCGATCCCGGGGGAGGCCCCTGCTGTGGGCAGGGGCAGTGCTCCTGCTGGCGGTGCTGGCCTTTTTCAAATACACCGGCTTCCTGCTGTCCATGACGCCGCTGGAGGGACTGTTCACGCCCCCGGCATGGCTGGCGCCCCTGGGGCTGTCCTTCGTCACGTTCCAGCAGCTTTTCTGGCTGCGGGACTGCTATGATGGGCAGGTGGGGGCGGA
>CAZCFU010000363.1:0-1798 GCA_964498005.1 uncultured Oscillospiraceae bacterium
GCCGTCCTCCACGGCGTCCAGCTGGGTCATTTTGCCGTCCACCGTCTTGTGAATGGTCAGCATAGCTCCACACCCCCTTTATCAGTTTTGCCCCTATGCGGCTATCCTCGCGCTAGAATGGGCTGTATCTGCTCGCCCCGGCAGGCGGCCTCCACCGTCGCGGGCACCAGGGCGAAATCGGCCACCAGGGAGGTGGGCTTGCCCGCGTAGTCGTCCTGGCCAAAGGGGACAAAGTACACATTTTTCCGGCCCAGCATGGTTCCCAGGTTGGGGGCGGACGCGCCCAGGCCGTCGTTGGTGGCCAGGGCCAGCACCAGGGGCTTCCCGTTGCGCAGATGGGCCTTTGCCGCCATGGTCACCGAGCTGTCCGTCACCCCGTGGGCCAGCTTGGCCAGGGTGTTGCCCGTGCAGGGGCAAATCACCAGCACGTCTAACAGCCCCTTCGGGCCGATGGGCTCCGCCCCTGCCACAGTGTCGATCACCCGGCGGTCGCACAGGCGCTCCATCTCCCGCATGAAATCGTGGGCCTTCCCGAACCGGGTATCGGTGGCCGCCACCGTCTCGGACACGATGGGGGTCACCGGCCCAAACCGCGCCGCCGTCTGCTCCAAAGCGTCCAGCGCCTTGGACATGGTGCAAAAGGATCCGCAAAAGGCGAAGCCCACTCTCAACTCTTCTATGTTCACAGGTTCAATTCCTCCATGATATGATAAACGGTGTCCTTGATGTACCGCCCCGAGGTGACGGGGGCCACCTTCCCCGGCAGGGACAGCGCCCAGATCACCCGCACGCCCAAAGCGGCGGCGTCCATGTCCACCCCGCCGGGGCGGGAGGCCAGGTCGATGACCAGCGCGCCCTCCTTCAGCGCCGCCAGCTCTTCCACCCCCAGCACCGGGGCGGGCACCGTGTTGAACACCAGGTCGTAGCTGCACAGCCAGTCGGGCAGGCGGTCGACGCCCTCGCTGCCCAGGCCCATGCTCTCGGCGGCGGCCCGCTGCTCGTACCGCCGGGCGGACACCCACACCCGGGCCCCCAGCGAGCGCAGCCGGGGGGCCAGCGCCCTGCCCAGCCGCCCGAAGCCGACGACCAGCACCCGGGCGTCGTGGAGGGTGATGGGCATCTCCTCCATGGCGATCTGGATGGCGCCCTCGGCGGTGGGGATGGCGTTGAGCACCGCCAGCTCCTCCCGGGCGAAATAGTCCCGGAGCGTCAGACGGCGCTCCTCGGCCATTTTCTTCAGGCTCTTCCCCACCATCCCGGCGCAGACCAGCTGGCCGGGGCGCAGGGCGTCCAGCACCTCTTTCAATTCATGACGTTTGGCCGCCAGAGGGGCGTTCAGCTTTCCGTCCGCCCCCATCGCCGGGAGGGGCAGCACCACGCAGTCCGCCCGGTCCGCCCCGGCCACGGACGGCTCGCACTTCATCCCCTCGCCCTGATCCAGGGCGTAGGTATGTACACTGTGGCCGTCGTCGGCCAAAAGGGCTGCCAACGCCGCCTGCCGGGGATCTCCCCCCACCACCCAGATGTTTTTTGCCCGCAGCATGATAATCCTCCTGTCCGGGCCGTCCGGCCGGCCCTCTCGTCATCAATCCAGTGTATTCCCCCCTCCGCGCAGGGGTGACAGGCGCAAATTTTCCATGCAAATTTTTCGTCAAACCGGGCATACTGTTTCCACCAATACATTTGGAGGGAACAAAAATGCCAAACGTCTATCAAAACTACCACAAGGGCAGCGTGGACTTTATGGACAGCCGCACCCGGGAAAACCTGATGCGCTCCTTTGCCGGGGAGAGCCAGG
>CAZCFU010000364.1:0-1798 GCA_964498005.1 uncultured Oscillospiraceae bacterium
TTCTGTGACACTTACCGCTACGCCTGAAAGCGAATATCTTTTCATAGGTTGGACGGAAAACGGCGAACAGGTCAGCACCGATGAAAGTTTTACTTTTATTGTGGAGCAAGACCGAACGCTTGTTGCTAATTTTGAGCCTATCCCCCAGACTATCTATACAGTTCAAGTGACCTCCACGCAAGGCGGGACAGCAGAAGGCGGCGGTAGTTATGAAAAAGGAACATTCATAACGGTGAACGCCGTACCTGATAATGGCTATCGCTTTCTGTATTGGGAAGAAAACGGCGAGCAGGTCAGTCCCGTGGCAAATGTTTCTTTCATGGTAATTCGTAACCGAACGCTTGTTGCTAACTTTGAGCCAATTCCTAAGCCTGTTTATACGATTCAGGTCAATTCCACTCAAGGCGGGGTCGTAGACGGTGGCGGTAGTTATACCGAAGGGGAATCTGTAACCGTGACCGCTACATCTGACGCTGGTTATCGTTTCCTGCGTTGGGAGGAAAACGGCGTACAAGTTTCCACAGAAGCACGATTTTCTTTTACAGCAGAGGCAGATCGGACTTTGGTTGCCGTTTTTGATTTGATCCCGCAATCTACGCCGAATTGGACACCAACTATCTCATATGTCCCGAAGGGTGGTAATGTTAAGCCTGTTGTCACTTCTATGTCAGTCAAGGAAGAAGTAAAGAAACCTACATTGACCAATGGAAAGGTTGTCCTGGTTGCTCCCGATGATTTGTTTTGGACAGGATATAAAACAGGTCGGGATAACGGTGCGGGAACTGTCACACGAACGGACTTGGCCCAACTTATCTATTTTATGATGGATAACGAGAGCAGAAAAAATTATGGAGTGACACATTCCCCCTTTCGTGATGTAGAGCTTGGGGCATGGTACGAACCGGCAGTTGGAACCATGATGAATACCGGGATCATGGTTGGCTGTGGAGATGGCCTGTTCTGCCCTAACCGTACATTGACATGGGGTGAACTGCTTACAGTGTTTGCCCGATTTACCGAGGATAAACCGCTTACAGAATACTATACAGGAGAGCATTGGGCGAAGGATTCTGTAAACAAAGCCTTTACTCTTGGATGGCTGGAATATGCAGAAGGCTTTGATCCGGGAAGAATAGTGACAACCGGAGAAATGGTCGATCTGATACAAGCAGTTTTCCAATGGAATAACAAATAAGGCTTTCTCCTGTCATTGACCAAAACGGATTATTATTCCTCGCTGATAAAGCCGTGCATTCTGCCATAGGCGGCAATATCAGAGGCTAGAGCCGCCGCCAGTTCTGCTTTCTCCGATTCCGTGCGATATTTGCTTGTAGCCATAGCTGCGCGGAAAGCGAAATGAGCCATTTCCGCTTTTATTGCAGTCAAAGCGGTGTGTTCATCGGCAGCGTTAGCAGCTATTAGCAGAGCTTCGGCCAAATCGTCATTGCGATGATAGCTATTGTAATATCGCGTAGCACCTGTTTCCTGATAGTTTTGGTAGGCGGTATCTGCTTTCTTTCTGTAACCGTCAGCCAATTTTATTAGTTTCTTTTTATCCATAGTGCTGTTTTCCCCTTTACTTTTGACTACCAGACATCCCGGCACGGGGTAAAGATGAAGTCAACATCCCTCACCGGATCATCAGGTTCCCCGTCATACTCATTTTGATACTTGGTGCAGATATTCGGTTCCCAGCCCTTCCGAGGGTCAACATCGACATACAGGTTTCCATCAGGCCCTTTATAGACAGGGCGGCTCCAACTGTCACGGCCCTGGAGGATCAGAAGCATTTGGTGAC
>CAZCFU010000365.1:0-1797 GCA_964498005.1 uncultured Oscillospiraceae bacterium
TATGCCAGTATCAATAGTGGATAACCTGACATAAGATTAGTAGGATTCCGCAGCATAGTGGATAACCTGTCTGGATAACGGTTTAAATATCATTTTTTATATTATGTTCGCTGTTTCTGGCCAGTGTTCGCCTGGATTTATCCACTTTTTCTCTTCCAAAGTCTGTCCGTTTCCACAGTCAAAATGACGAACCTGCTTCCTTCCAGAATTCGCATTTTCCAAACTTTTCTGCTATACTTACTATGATACATCGTACAGGAAGGAGGGATTTCCGGTGGGCGGCAACTATGCAAAGAGTGTCTATAACCAGCTTATGGAGGTCATGGAACGTCTGAACTTTATGGAAGAGGAACACAAAAAGGACCAAAAGGAAATCAGGAGCCTCTCTTCGGAAGTGAAAAGCCTCCGAACGGAAAATATCCGCCTCAGGGAGGAAGTATCCGGCATGAAATGCAGTATCACCGCCCTGGAGGAGGAAAACCTTCGGCTTGAAAAAGAAAACGCCCTTCTGAGAGATGATAATGAACGGATGAAACGGACCCTCCGTAACGACAGTTCCAATTCCTCCACCCCTCCTTCCAAAGACCAGCCGGGGAAAGCGCCAAACATGTATAACAGCAGGAAACCTTCCGGAAAGAAAAAAGGGGCCCAGCCGGGGCATCCGGGAAAGGGCCTGTCAAAGGCGGACGTGGAACAGAAGATCCGGGATGGGATTTTTGAACATAGAATGGAAAGCATCGGCACACCCGGAGGGACTTATGTCACCCGCTACCGTCTGGACCTGGAGGTAAAGACAACAGCGGTGGAAATCCGTATTTATGCGGACGAAAACGGGAAATACCAGATACCGGACGAATATAAGGCGGATGTATCGTATGGAGGGAACATCCGGGCAATCGCCGCGTTCCTTTACAGCGAGGGAGTTGTCGCAAATGACCGGATTTGTGAGTTTATCAATTCCATATCCGGTGATATCCTGCACCTTTCGGAAGGCAGCGTGTACGGGTTCTGCCGGAAATTTGCGGAGTCATGCGGCAATGAATGCCCGAAAATAAAGGAGTCCCTTCTGAATGCCCATGAGATCTGTACAGATGCCACGACTGTGAAAACAGATGGAAAACAGTCTTATATAAGAAATTTCAGCACGGAAAAGAGCGTGCTGTACGTGGGAAGCGGAAAGAAGGATCTGGAAACGCTGGAAGGGATGGAGATCCTCAAAAAATACGTGGGGACTCTGACCCATGACCACGAAACAGCCCTGTACCATTTCGGAACAGGCCACGGGGAATGCAACGTACACCTGGAGAGATACCTGAGAAAAAATACGGAGGAGACGGGAAATACGTGGAGCCATAACCTGGGAAGCTTCCTGAATGGAATGAACCATGCCCGAAAGGAGAGGATGGAGAAAGGCGAAGTATGCTTCAGCGCCATGGAACTGGAACGATACAGTCAGAGATATGACCAGATCGTGGCCGCGGGGCGTGAGCAGAACCGTCAGACGAAGGGACGGAACGCAAAGAAAGAAGAAAAGACGCTTCTGAACCGGCTGGAAAAATATAAGGAGAACCATCTGCTGTTCCTGAGGGATTTTGAGGTACATTACAGCAACAACATGTCAGAAAAGGATCTGAGAATTTGTAAAAACCGTCAGAAGATGGCTGGCGGGTTCCGAACAGATGACGGACGTGAAATGTACTGCCGGATCATGAGCGTAATCGAAACAGTAAAGCGGAGGGGACTTAATATTTTTCAAAGTATTAGGAACCTTATGGATGATATACCAGTCATTATCTG
>CAZCFU010000366.1:0-1796 GCA_964498005.1 uncultured Oscillospiraceae bacterium
AGACGCCATGAGACGAAAGCAGATCCAACATCATATCGACGCGCTGATCGCCCTGTTGCTGTTCGGGGTGTTTGCCGTGTGCGTCCTGGCGGTTCTGCTCACCGGGGCGGACGCCTACCGCCGCCTGACCCTGCGGGACCAGGAGGCCTCCACACGGCGCGCCTGCACCCAGTACATCGCCACCAAGGTGCGGCAGTCCGATGCGGCGGACAACCTGTCTGTGGCAAATGTCCAGGGTGTCCCGACGCTGATCCTGGGCGGGGACGAGGAATACGTCACCTACATCTACTGCTACGACGGCTGGCTGCGGGAGCTATACAGCTGGTGTGAGCAGCCCATGTCCCCCGAGGACGGCCGGGAGCTGGTGCAGGCGGAGGCGCTCGACCTGTCCCTGGCGGACGGGCTGCTCACCGTCCGGGTCACAGATGCCCAGGGTGACGAGGACACGCTTCTGCTGTCGCTGAGAAGTGAAGGGGGTGGGGCGCCATGAAGAGCAAAGCCCCCCTGGCCATGATGGAGCAGATCGTTATGCTGCTGGTGTTCGCGCTGGCGGCGGCGCTGTGCCTCCAGGCCTTTGTGAAGTCGGATCAGCAGTCCAAACGCAGCGAGGCCCGGGATCGGGCGGCGGTGCTGTGCCAGAACGCGGCGGAAGTCCTGTGCTCGGCCAAAGGGGAGACGTGGGCCGTATCCGCGGCGCTGGACTATCCATATCCTTATGGCTACACCCGGATGCCCCTGGCTATCTACTATGATGATAGCTGGGAAACGGTTTCGGAGACAGAAGGCGCCTATTGCCTGAGAGTGGAGCCCTTGGAGGACAGTGGAATTCCCGGCCTGGGCAAGGGATATGTCGCGGTGACCGCGACGGACACCGGCGAGACCCTGTTTGAGCTGGACGTTGCCTGGCAGGAGGAGGTGAGCGCCCGTGGCTGAGCGGAAAAAGGAGGGCATGGCCCCTCCCGCCCTGGGCGGCAGCTCCCTGCTGGTGGCCTTCGCGGTGCTGGCCCTGACGGTGTTCGCCCTGCTGAGCCTGTCCACCGTCCAGGCGGACGTGCGGCTGGCGGACGCCTCCGCCCAGGCCGTCACCGATTACTATGCCGCCGACTGTCAGGCCCAGGAGATTTTAGCCCGCCTGCGCAACGGCGAGATGCCTGTGAGAGTATCCAGCCATTCCTATGATTCCTGGCACACTGGCACACGGTACACTTACGCCGTCCCCATCTCGGACACCCAGGAGCTCCAGGTGGAGGTCATCCTATACGGAGCGGACTATGAGATCCTGCGCTGGCAGGCCGTCCCCATCGGCGAGTGGGAGCCGGACGACCACCTGGGCGTCTGGATTGGAGAAGAAGAATAAGGAGCGGAGATCATGGCAGAGCTATTGGATTATTTGAAGCGGGCGGTGGAGGACAACGCCTCCGACCTGTTTATTGTGGCGGGCGGCCCGGTGTGCGAAAAGCTGGATAAGAAGCTGATCCCCATCGGCGCGGACCGCCTCATGCCCAAGGACGCGGAGGAGCTGGTCACCCAGCTTTACGCCCAGGCCAATCGCCCCAAGGACACCTTTCTGCGGGATGGGGACGACGACTTTTCCTTCTCTGTAGCCGGACTGGCCCGGTTCCGGGTGAATACCTACCGCCAGCGCGGCTCCATGGCGGCGGTGGTGCGGGTGGTGGCCTTCGGCATCCCGGACTGGCAGTCCCTGCACATCCCGCCCCAGGTGATGGATTTGGCCAGCCTCACCCACGGCATGGTGCTGGTCACCGGCACGGCGGGCAGCGGCAAGTCCACCACCC
>CAZCFU010000367.1:0-1792 GCA_964498005.1 uncultured Oscillospiraceae bacterium
GATGGAGAAGGAAATGTTCAGCCCAATGGCGATCGACGCCTTGGGCGAGATGATGAATATCAGCCTGGGCTCCTCGGCCACCGCGGTGTCAAATATGCTGGATCATCGGGTGGATATTACCACACCCACGGTCTCGGTGGTGGACGTGAAGGATTTTACGCTGGGGGAGCTGGAACCGGCCATCGGCGTGGAGATCAAGTACGTCGAGGGCCTGGAGGGCAGCAACATCATGCTGCTCAAGCGCAGCGACATCAAGATCATTGTGGACATCCTCATGGGGATGGAGACCGCCGAAGAGGACTTCGAGCTCAACGAGCTGACCATCAGCTGCGTGTGCGAGGTCATGAACCAGATGATGGGCTCGGCGGCCACCGCCATGTCCGACTTCCTGGGCTTCCGGGTGGACATCTCCACGCCCGAGTCCTTTGAACTGGACAATCTGGATCAGTTCAAGCAGGACCGTATGCCGAAGGGCGCGGATCAGGTGGTCGTGGTCCGGTTCTTCCTGAAGATCGAGAACGCGCTGGAAAGCGAATTCATGAACGTCATGTCCGTGAGCCTGGCCAAGGAGCTGGTGAAGAACCTGGGGCTGGAGGATGAGGCGGCAGACAGCGGCGACGCGGCTCCCGCTGCCGAACCGGCGCCCGACCCGGTGGACAGCGACCGGAAAATGAGCCAGGAGGAAATCGAGCGGATGCTCCATGGCGGGGACAGCGCCCCCGCGCCGGAGTCCAGCAACCGCGTGATGAGCCAGGAGGAGATCGAGAAGATGATGGCAGGAGGTACAGCGGCGGAGCCCGAGTCCGTCCTCACTGGCGACGGAAACCGGATGATGAGCCAGGAAGAGATCGAAAAGCTGCTGGCGAGCGGCGTGGCCGATCAGCTCGCTCCGCCCCCGGCCCCAGCGGCGCCTACGCCGCCTCCGGCGGCTCAGCCCGCCCCCGCTCCGCAGCAGGCTCCTGTGCCGGGGGCTCCCGCCGCCCAGGCGGGTCAGCCGGGACAGATGCCTCCCTTCCCCTATCCGCCCATGCCCGGGCCGGACGGACAGATGCAGGGCGGCTACATGGGCTACCCCCCCATGTACTATCCGCCGTACCCCTATCCCTATCCCCCCCAGCCGGAGCCGCCGAAGAAGGCCGCCCCCGAGCCCAAGGTCATCGCCACCAAGCCCGCGCCCATGGAGCCGCTTGACGCGTCGGAGCGCCTGGGCAAAGAGCAGGCGCAGAACCTGGATCTCATCATGGAGGTGCCGCTCCAGGTGACGGTGGAGATCGGCAGGGCACGCCGGAAGGTGCAGGATATCCTGGAATTTGCCAAGGGGTCGCTGGTGGTGCTGGATAAGCTGGCCGGCGACCAGGTGGATCTCTTTGTCAACGGCAAGTGCATCGCCCGGGGCGAGGTGGTGGTCATCGAGGACAACTTCGGCGTCCGCATCACCGAGATCGTGCAGACCCCGGGCATTGAAATGCTGGCAACCGGCAAATAAGGCCGAACTCATAAAATCCGCCCCGGGAAACACAAGCCGCGGGCCACAACATCAATGAAAAAGGATGGATTAACTAATGGCTAAGAAAATTCTGTTAGTGGACGACGCCGCTTTCATGCGCAAGATGATCAAAGACACGCTGACCAAGAATGGCTACACCGAGGTGTTCGAGGCTGTGGACGGCGCCGACGCCGTGGAGAAGTTCAGCGAGATCGGCCCCGACCTGGTGGTCATGGACATCACCATGCCCAACATGGACGGCCTGGAGGCCCTGAAGGCCATCCGCGCCAAGGACGGCAGCGCCAA
>CAZCFU010000368.1:0-1792 GCA_964498005.1 uncultured Oscillospiraceae bacterium
CGCTCCATGTTGATGGCCCGCTTGTACTGCTTGTCGTTGCCCTTGAAGGCCCACATGCGCATCTGCTCCGCCGCGGCCTCCAGCTGGCTGATTTTCGCCTGTTCCTTTTCGTACTGCTTCAAGCGCTCCTGGTACCGCCGCTCCTTTTCCTCCACGTAGAAGGAGTAGTTGCCGGAGTACAGCTCCGCCTTGCCGTCCTGGATCTCGGCCACCCGCTTGACCACCTTGTCCAAAAACCAGCGGTCATGGGAGATGGCCAGCACGGTGCCCTTGAACCGCTCCAGATAGCCCTCCAGCCACTCAGTGGCGTTCAGATCCAGGTGGTTGGTGGGCTCGTCCAGCAGGAGGATGTCGGTGTCCTCCAGAATGAGCCGGGCCAGGTTGATGCGGGTCTTTTCCCCGCCGGACAGGGCGTCGAAGGGGCGCGAACGCATATCGGCCCCGATGCCCAGGCCGTTGCAGACCTTATTTAATCTTGTCTCCGTGTCGTAGCCGCCCCCCAGTTCAAAGGCGGCGGTGAGCTTGTCGTACCGGGCCATCACCTGGGGATCGGTGGTTTCCCCCATCTGGGCGGCCAGCTCGGCCAGCTCCTTTTCCATGGCGTGGAGGGGGGCGAAGGCGGTGTCCAGCACGTCCCTTACGGTGTACCCCTCGGGGTAGACCGGGATTTGCGAGATCAGCCCCAGCCGCTTGCCGGGGGCGACGGCGATGGTCCCCTCGTCGGGATGGACCTGTCCGGTCATCATGCGGAAGATGGTGGTCTTGCCCGCGCCGTTGCGGCCCAGCAGGCCCACCCGCTCCCCCTCGTCGATCTGGAGGGAGAAGCCGTCCAATATTCGTTTGCCGACCTCGAACTCCTTGACGAGGCCGGTCAGCTGTATGTCAATCATGGGTAATTATTCTCCTAAAAATACGTGAAACCGCGTGAACCTCCTCACTGAGGCACATTTGCCAGCAGGAAGTCCACGATCTTCTCAAAGGCCATAGAGCGGGACGCCTTCACGAGAACGGTCGCCCCGGCCCGCACCTCCCGGGAGAGGGCGTTTTTTGCTTCGTCCAGGGTGGGGAAATAATCTGCCTGTTCCAGTCCCGCGTCTTTTGCGCCCTGGGCCATGAACCGGGCCAGATCGCCCACCGCGATGAGCCGGTCGGCTCCGGCCTGGGCGAAATAGCCCCCCACCGCCCGGTGGAACTGCTCACTGCCGGCGCCCAGCTCTTTCATGTCGCCCACCACCGCCACCTTGTGGCGCTTCTGGCCGGCGTCGCCCAAAACGGCGGCGGCCGCCCGCATGGATTGGGGGTTGGCGTTGTAGGCGTCGTTTAAAATGACGATGTCGCCCTTGCAGCGGATGATGTTCATGCGCATCTTGGTGGGCAGGAACGCCCCGATGCCCCGGACGATCTCGTCGGGGGCCATACCCAGGGCCTCGGCCGCGGCGGCGGCCATGAGGGTGGGGTAGATCATGTGGCTGCCCAGGGCGGGGATGTCCGCCTGGAACTGACTCCGGGGGGTTTTGATCCGGCAGCTCAGGTGGCCTACGTTGTCGCTGTTCAGGTCGCAGGCAGTGTAGTCCAGCCCTTCGCCGCCGCCCACGAACACGGTGCGCTGGGGCAGCGTGCCCCGCAGGGTGGACAGCAGGGCATCGTCTCCGTTGAGGACGGCCAGGCCGCCCTGCTTCAAATGGGGGAAGATCTCGCACTTGGCCTTAAAAATGTTCTCCCGGCTGCCCAGGTTTTCGATGTGGGCGTCGCCGATGTTGGTGATGAGGGCCATATCCGGCTCCACCAGCTT
>CAZCFU010000369.1:0-1785 GCA_964498005.1 uncultured Oscillospiraceae bacterium
GCATCCGCCCGGTGATGATCACCGGCGACCACAAGCTCACCGCCGTGGCCATCGCGAAGGAATTGGATATCTTCCGCCCCGGCGACCTTGCCATCACCGGCGAGGATCTGGACTTCATGCCCCAGGAGCTGCTGGAGCAGGACGTGGACAAATTTGCCGTCTACGCCCGGGTGTCCCCGGAGCACAAAATGCGCATCGTCAAGGCGTGGCAGAAAAAGGGCATGGTGGCGGCCATGACCGGCGACGGAGTCAACGACGCCCCCGCCTTCAAGGTGGCCGACATCGGCTGCGCCATGGGCATCACCGGCACCGACGTGGCCAAGGGCGCGGCGGACATGATCCTCACCGACGACAACTTTGCCACCATTGTCAAGGCGGTGGAGCAGGGCCGGGGCATCTACTCCAATATCAAGAAGGCCATCCACTACCTGCTGTCCTGCAATATCGGCGAGATCGTCACCCTGTTCCTGGCCACCCTCTTCAACTTCCACCAGCCGCCCCTGGTGGCGGTGCAGCTTCTCTGGCTGAACCTGGTGACGGATTCCCTCCCCGCCCTGGCCCTGGGCATGGAGCCGGTGGAGCCGTCGGTGATGGAAGAAAAGCCCCGGGCCGCCTCCGAGCCGCTGTTCACCAAGCGCTTTTCCATCCGCCTGGCCTGGCAGGGGGCCATGGTGGGCCTGCTGACGCTGGCGGCCTACTGGCTGGGGGAATACGTGCTCAGCGACCCCACCCTGGCGGCGGCCACCGCCAACACCATGGCCTTCGCCACCCTCACCTTCTGCCAGCTCTTCCACGCCTACGACGTGCGCAGCGAGACCCAGTCCATTGCCCACATCGGCCTGCTGTCCAACCCCGCCATGAACAAGGCGTTTTTGGTCGGCATGGCCCTCCAGCTCTCGGTGCTGCTCATCCCCCCGCTCCAGGCGGTGTTCCAGGTCTGCAATCTGAACGCGGTGGAGTGGCTGGTGGTGCTGGCCCTGTCCCTCACCCCGCTGGTGGTGTGCGAGATTGAAAAAGCGGTGCGGCGGGCGAAGCGCTGAGAAGCGGACAGCGCCTCTCCGATTTTCTTGTCTTCTTTCCCAAAAAGCTGCCGATTTTCTGTTGCATTTTTTCCCTGCCCTGTTTATAATGTTAGTCAGAATTCTAACAAAGTTGGATTCACAAATTTTATCTGGAGGTCGATTCCCATGAAAGATTTGTATGTCGTCAACTGCTGCCGCACCGCCGTTGGTTCCTTTGGCGGAAGCCTGAAGGACGTCCCCGCCACCGACCTGGGCGCCGCTGTGGTGAAGGAAGTGCTGAACCGCGCCAACGTGAAGCCGGAGCAGGTTGACGAGGTCATGTTCGGCTGCATCCTGACCGCCGCCCAGGGCCAGAACCCCGCCCGCCAGGTGGCCATCAAGGCCGGCATCCCCTTCAACGTCCCCGCCTACACCGTGGGCATGGTGTGCGGCTCCGGCATGAAGTCCGTCATCGAGGCCGCCCGGGCCATCCGCTCCGGCGACGCTGAGATCGTGGTCTGCGGCGGCACCGAGAACATGAGCGCCGCCCCCTACGCCGCTCCCGACGCCCGCTGGGGCGCCCGCATGGGCGACAAGAAGCTGGTGGACACCATGATCAAGGACGGCCTGTGGGACGCCTACAACAACTACCACATGGGCACCACCGCCGAGAACATCTGCGACATCTGGGGCATCACCCGCGAGGAGCTGGACGCTTTCGCCGCCTCTTCCCAGCAGAAGACCGAGGCCGCCCAGGCCGCCGGCAAGTTCGCCGACGAGATCG
>CAZCFU010000370.1:0-1781 GCA_964498005.1 uncultured Oscillospiraceae bacterium
GGGATATAGAAGAAAAAGTTCACCGCGATCCCCAGCAAAAAGCCCACCGCGATCTCCAGCAGCAGCCGGACACACAGCTCAATGATGCCTGTCGGCTCGGTAACCTGAAGGGTGGACGCCGAGGCCACAAAAACGGACAGCACCAAGGTCATGCCCGTGCGGAACGCGGCGGGGATGTTGGTGCGCCCCAGGATGGGGTTGAAGAGGATGAACCCGCTGACGCGGGCGGTGATAAACAGAAACGCGGTCAGTGCCGTCCAGTCGATCATGGAAGCGCCCCCTCCCGGCCTAACTGGCGATCAGGGTGAAGATCTGATAGGTATAGTCCTGAAGGGTGTCCATCATCCAGGCGCCCCCCAACAGGAGCACGGCCACCACCACGATGAGCTTGAGCACAAAGCCGATGGTCTGCTCGTGGATCTGGGTGACGGCCTGGAAAATAGCCACCACCACGCCCACCAGCATAGCCAGCAGCAGCATGGGGCTGCACAGCTTAATGGCCACGCCCACCGCGTCCCGAAGAAGATCCATCACCTGCGAGGTATCCATAGTGTACTCCTTCCTTGGGGGCGGGACTTAGTAGACGCCCCGCACCAGCGAGGAGAACAACAGGCTCCAGCCGTTAATGGACACGAACAAAAGCAGCTTGAAGGGGGTGGAGATCATGGCCGGCGGCAGCATGATCATGCCCATACTCATCAGCGTGGAGGATACCACGATGTCGATGAGCATAAAGGGGATGTACAGCAGCAGACCGGTGTAGAACGCCTTTTGCAGCTCCTGGGTCATGAAGGCGGGCACGATGACGCGCAGGGGCAGATCCATCGCCACCCCTTCCAGTCCGGCGGCGTCATCGGGTATGTCCACATGGGCCAGGTCACAGAACATCCGCAGGGTGTTGCGCTGCGTATTGTCCAGCATGAACTCTTTCAGCGGGATGGACGCCCGGGCCAGGAACTCCTCCTGGCCGATCTCCTGCTCGGTATAGGGCCCCCACGCCTCCGTCTGGATGCGGGTGATCACCGGGTTCATGGTGATGAGGGTGAGGAACATGGCAATACCTACAAGCACCACGTTGGGCGGGCTCTGCTGCGTACCCATAGCGGTGCGGAGGAAGGACAGGGAGATGATGTACCGGGTGAAGGAGGTCATCATCACCAGCATGGAGGGCAGCAGGGCGATCATGGTGGTGAGGAACAGGATCTCCAGGGTCTGTACGCTGTCACCGTTGATGTTGATCAAACTGTCCGTCGGCATCCCATCCTCACCTCGGTTTCTTTTGCTTGAGTACGGCGCGCAGCGCTTCCCCAAAGCTGGGGGGCGCCGGCTGGTGGTCAGGGCGCACGTACAGGCTCTCGGCTTCCTCCCGCGTCAGCTCCGTCAGCACCGTAATGCCCGAAGGGGCCACCCCCAGAAGGAGGTACTTCTCCCCCGCCTGAACCAGCACCGCGGCTTGATCCCTCCCCAGGGACAGACGGCACAGCATTTTGAAACGATCCGTGCCTCCGCCCGCGCCCAGAAAGCCGCCGCCCCTGCCCACCGCGTACTTGGTGAACAGGTAGGCCAGCACAATGATGACTGCCACACACACCAGCATCCAGGCCAGGGAGAGCAGGCTGTTTCCCATGGACGCTGTGTTTCCCACAGCCTCCGTGGTCAGCGCGATCGGGCTGCTATGCCGCGGCATCTCCGTCAGGGCGCGCCCAGAATGGAGGTGACGGTCTTGAGCACGCGGTCGGGCTTAAAGGGCTTGACGATGAAGTCCTTGGCGCCGGAGCGCA
>CAZCFU010000371.1:0-1776 GCA_964498005.1 uncultured Oscillospiraceae bacterium
GCGGAGCCGATGACGCCGGCCACGTTGGGGCCCATGGCGTGCATCAGCAGGAAGTTGTTGGGATTGGCCTCCCGGCCCACATCCTGGGACACACGGGCCGCCATGGGAACGGCGGACACGCCCGCGGAGCCGATCAGCGGGTTGATCTTGCCGCCGGACAGCTTATACATCAGCTTGCCCACCAGCAGGCCGCCGATGGTGGAGAAGCTGAAAGCGATGACGCCCAGCACCACGATGGCGATGGTCTGGAGGGTGAGGAAGCGGGTGGCCACGGTGGTGGCGCCCACGCTGATGCCCAGGAACAGGGTCACGATGTTCATCAGGGCGTTCTGCGCGGTGTCAGACAAACGCTCGGTGACGCCGGTCTCCTTCAGCAGGTTGCCGAACATCAGACAGCCAATGAGGGGAGCGGTGGAGGGGATCAGCAGGATGACAAACACAGCCACGATGATGGGGAAGATGATCTTCTCCACCTTGGACACCTCGCGGGCCTGCTCCATCTTTACCTTCCGCTCGGTCTCCGTGGTCATCGCCCGCATGATGGGCTTCTGGATCATGGGGATCAGCGCCATGTAGGAGTAAGCCGCGATGGCGATCGGGCCAAGGAGGTGCGGGGCCAGCTTGGAGGTGGTCAGGATGGCCGTGGGGCCGTCCGCGCCGCCGATGATGCCGATGGAGCCGGCCTCCGGGCCGGTGAAGCCCAGCAGCATAGCGCCGAACATGGCGAAGAACACGCCCAGCTGGGCGGCCGCGCCCAGCAGCAGGGAGGAGGGCCGGGCGATGAGCGGGCCGAAATCGGTCATGGCGCCGATGCCCATGAAGATCAGGCAGGGGTACACGCCGGCCTTGACGCCGATATACAGGATGTCCAGCAGGCCGCCGTGGTGGGCCACGTCGGTGAAGGACAGGTGCTCGACGATGGACTCCTCCACCTTCGCCTTGTCGTCGCCGGTGTAATTGGCCAGATACTCCTCGACGGAGATCTTCCGGATGCCGTCGTCAGTGGTCTCATAGAGAGCCACGTTGTTGATGGGGTCGTAGCCAGACTCGTTGACATAGGCGTCCCACATCTCCATGTGGTACAGCCCCGCGCCGGGGATGTTGGTCAACAGCGCGCCGAAAGCGATGCCCACCAGCAGCAGCGGCTCGAACTTCTTGCCGATGCCCAGGTAGAGCAGCACGCAGGCCACGGCGATCATAATGAGGTATTTCCAGCCGCCGTCCGCGAAGAACCCGGCGAAGCCGGACTCATTGACCAGCTTGGACAGGGTTTCTAAGATATTCATAGAACCCCCTCCTTACGCCAGGACGATCAGCGGCGAACCGGTCTCCACATGGCTGCCCTTCGTGACCACCACCTGGGTGACGGTGCCGTCCTTGGGGGCGAGGATCTCGTTTTCCATCTTCATGGCCTCCAGCACCACCAGCAGCTGGCCCTCCTTGACGGCGGCGCCCTGGGCCACCTCCACCCGGAGGATGGTGCCGGGCATGGGGGAGTTCACGGGCTCGCCGGCGGCGGTGACGGCGGGAGCGGCGGGAGCGGCAGCCGGAGCGGGAGACGCCGCGCTGGCGGCAGGAGCCGCAGCAGCGGGAGCGGCGGGCGCGGGAGCAAAAGCCTCGTACTCGTCCACCAGCATGGCCTTACCGGCGTCCACCTCCACCTCGTAGGTGCGGCCGTTCAGGGTCACTTTATATTTCATTTCACTTGACCTCCTTAATGGACTTGAAGCGCAGCTCGTTCAGCGGCTTGCCCATCTTGTCGGCCACGATCGCCAT
>CAZCFU010000372.1:0-1772 GCA_964498005.1 uncultured Oscillospiraceae bacterium
GAGTCCACAATGGCCCCGCCCACGGCGGCGGCGTGGCCGTCCAGGTACTTGGTGGTGGAGTGGGTGACGATGTCCGCGCCCCACTCGAAGGGGCGGCACAGGGCCGGGGTGGCGAAGGTGTTGTCCACAATCAGGGGCACGCCGTGGGCGTGGGCGGCCCGGGCGAACTTCTCGATGTCCAGCACCGTCAGGGCCGGGTTGGCGATGGTCTCGCCGAACAGGGCCTTGGTGTTGGGCCGGAAGGCGGCGTTCAGCTCCTCCTCGGAGCAGTCCGGGTCGATGAAGGTGAACTCAATGCCCATCCGCTTCATGGTGACGGCGAACAGGTTGTAGGTGCCGCCGTAGATGGTGGAGGAGGACACGATGTGATCCCCCGCCGAGGCGATGTTGAACACAGAGAAGAAGGACGCCGCCTGTCCCGAGGACAGCAGCATGGCCGCCGTGCCCCCCTCCAGGGCGCAAAGCCGCGCCGCCACCATGTCGCTGGTGGGGTTTTGCAGGCGGGTGTAGAAGTAGCCGGACGCCTCCAGGTCGAACAGCTTGCCCATGTCCGCGCTGGTCTCATAGCGGAAGGTGGTGGATTGGATGATGGGGATGTTCCGGGGTTCTCCGTTGCCGGGGCGGTAGCCCGCGTGGAGGCAGTTGGTGTCGAAATTCATGTTGATTTCTCCTTTTTGTCATAGTATCGGCCTGAGGCCGTGGTTTATTACTCCGAGGGGCCTGCCTGCCGGGCCGCGTCCGGCCCGCCGGATTCCTCCGCGGGCTCCCCCTCAATCAGAATCTGCACCTGATCCACAGTATCAAGGCTGCGCAGCGTCTCCACAATGGATTCCAGCGCCAGCGCCCGTTCCTCCTCCGGGATCTCCAGCAGATGGGCGGACAGGTCGGCGGTGCAGACGCCCTCGTCCACCCAGGCGGAGCGCACCGTCAGCTGGCTGGGCAGCAGGGGGATCAGCCCCGTGTCCTCCGGACCGGCGATGAGGGCGGTGAGCACCGCCTTGGCGGGGATCTTATCCTCTGTCAGCCGGAACGTCCGCAGCTCATAGCCCAGGGAATTCCCGCCCTCCCGGCGGAAATAGAGGGCGGCGGTGACCTCCACCGGCACCTCCTCCGCGCCGGAGAACAGCACGTCCTCGGGGTAAAGGGCCCGCCGGTCCCGGTAGGACTGGCCTCCGCCGTTGGCGGTGATGCGCACCCCGTCCACCCCCGGCAGCTGCGTCAGGGTGAGGGTGATGCAGTAGTCGGCCAGGGTCAGGTCAATGCCCACCAGCTCCGCGTAGGCGGCGGACAGCTCCACATTGACCACCCGGTTGTCCAGCGACCAGCTCAGCACCCGCGTCCCGGCGGGGGTGGCGGGAACCAGCCCGGACGAGTCCGGCGGCCCCGCCAGCAGGGCGGCCAGCAGACTGGGGATGGACGGGCTCTCCCCTTGGTACGGACAGCTGTCCAGGGCGGCGGAAAGCCGTTCCTGACTGGGATCGGTGGGGAACCACAGCTTCAGCCCTTGATCCGCCTCCTCTTCCGCGGGCGCGCAGCCAAAGGCCAGCGCCAGCAGCAGGGCGGTCAGCAGCAGCCAGGCAGCGTTTTTTTTCATGAGCTGGCCCCCTCTCGCAGGGCGGGGAACTCCGCCTCGAACCGGGTGCCCCGGCCGGCCGGGTTGGGCCCCGCGGTGATGTCCCCGCCGTGTAGGCGGGCAGTGTCACGGGCGATGGACAGCCCCAGGCCGGTGCCCCCCGCCGCCCGCGACCGGGCCTTGTCCACCCGGTAGAAGC
>CAZCFU010000373.1:0-1769 GCA_964498005.1 uncultured Oscillospiraceae bacterium
ATGGCGGCGGTGTCCTCGTGGACGCCGTCCCCCACCGCGCCGAAATCCCTGACGTTGACACAGCAGGATTCCGAAGGGGTTTTCAGCTTGATGAGCTCCTCGGTCTCGCTCCCGTCAAAGCGGATGGCGACGGTATATTCCGTGTCGGGCGTCAGGCCGAACAGGGAAAATACATTCGTGTCGCGGGTAAAGCGCTCCTCGCCGTTCACAGAAACGGTGTAGCCGCTTTTGGCATAGTAGGGGGTATCCCCGTCCAGCAGGAAGCAGGCGGAGCTGCTTCCGTTGTAAATTGTACGTGTCATGTTGCGGATCCTCGTCTCAGACAGGTTTTTTTGTGGCGTCCTGGATCATGCCGCTCACCATATGCTTCATCTTGATGAGCAGCAGGTCGATCCCCAGACAGAACACCCCGAACAGGATGGGCTCCACCCCCAAAACCACCTGGTCGCCGGGGAGCCTAAGGAGCCGAATGGCGGCCATATTGATGAGGTTGTACAGGGTGAACACCAGGAACAGGACCAAATAGGCGTAGAGGATGTTGAGGAAGAGCCCGGAATAGGTCTTGCGGGTCACCATCATCCACCGGGCATTCTCTCCCTTGGTCTTTTCAAAAAAGCGCAGCACGGGATTGGTCATCAGGTCGGTGACGATACCCAGGGCCAGACCGGTGGCCACCAGCTGATCCAGTACGCTGGGCAGAAGGCCGCCCAGGCCCCAGAAGAAGAAGTAGCACACCGCGCCGGCAAACCAGGCCTTGATAAAGAGCATCTTTACCCAGTCGGCCACCTTCATTTTGGGGCCGGAGCGATAGGCGCGCAGCTCCTCCTCGGACACCGCCGGCGAGTTCTCCTCGTTGGCGGTCACCAGATCCCTGACGGCCTCGGTTTTCAGCTTATAATAGTCCGTCTGCTTCTCGATCTCAGGCTTTTCGGGCTGATTTTTTCGCTTTTTGCTCATAGGATCTCCTATTTGGCAGATTGGGAGGCCCAAACGCCGAGCCTCCCAAATCCTGTCCATCCGATCATTCGCTTTACCTTATGCAGTTTAGGCCTCGCCGGAGATGTCGATGGTGCCCATGCTGCCGTTGTCCTCCACGTCGATGGAGGTCTTGATCTTCCGCAGCAGCTTGGAATACACCGGCAGCAGCAGGACCAGCACGATGGCGACCACCAGGATGACGATATGGATGCGCAGATTGTCATAGGCGGTCACGATGTAGCTGGTGGCTTCCGTCGGCACAATGGGGTTGTCCGCCCGGGTGACCGCGTTCAAGATGGCCCCGCTGTAATACACGTCCGCGAAAATCACGATGCCCACCATGGCGAACATCAGCACTACCATGGGGATGTTGGGCTTCTTGCGGTAGGGGAATGCGTTGAGGTAGCACATGAAGGACAGCATGGAGAACAGCATGGTGGCGAAGCCGGCCAGCCCCATGCCCGGGCCCTGGATGCGGGCGGTGGTGTCCGAGATGTACATCAGGTTCAGGGAGTAGAACAGGAACGCGATCACCAGCACCACCAGGGGGATCATCTGGGGACGGCGCTTCAGGGACACCAGGAACTTGCGCCAGACCTCTTTCAAGCCGCGGTTCTGCTTCTTTTTCATGATCCCTCACCTCCCCGGATCGCGTTGGTGGTCTCCTTGTCGAAGAAATGCTTGCGGTTGAAGGTAAAGGACGCGGTGTCTCCGACCTTGTAGTCCCGCCAGCCCTTCAGCTTGGCGGAGATCTTGACGCTGGGGGACTTGGAGTTCCCGATGTGGCCGTG
>CAZCFU010000374.1:0-1762 GCA_964498005.1 uncultured Oscillospiraceae bacterium
GCGATGTTCTCGATGGTGGCGATGATCTTGCCGATCTGCTCGGAGGCGTCGGCGATGTCCGCCATGGCGGACACCATCTGCTCCATCTGCTGGCTGCTCACGTTCACCTGCTCGCCGGTGAGACGGGCGCTCTGCTGGGCGGCGGCGGCGGTCTGGGCATTGCGGGCGGCGCTCTTGGACAGATCGTCCGCTGTGGCGTACAGCTCCTGCACCGCGCTGGCCTGCTCGGTGGCGCCCTGGGCCAGGGCCTGGGCCCCGCTGGACAGCTGCTCGGCGTGGCTGCTCACCCGCTGCTCCGCCTGGACGATGTTGCCCAACGCGCCGGATACGGCGGCGGTAAAGCGCTCCAGCGCTTCCTCGATGGACTGGAAGTCGCCGATGTAACGGATGGACGCGGCCACGTCGAAGTTGCCCTTCGCCAGTTCGTCCATCACCCGGTCGATGTCATCCACATACTCGTGGATGCGTTCCATGGACTGCTCCAACGTCTGGGCCAGCTGCCCCAGCTCGTTTTTGGACTCATAGTCAAGATCCAGCGTCAGGTTGCCGTCCTGAAGGGGCCGGACCTTCTCGGTGATGAGCAGCAGCGGCTTGATGACGTAGTTCATCACATAGATCACCAGGCTGATGAGCGCGATGAGGTTCAGCAGCAGGCACACGACGGTGGAGCCGTGCATGAGGCCGATGATGCCGCTCATTTTATCGGCATACTCATTGCTGAGGGCCTCGCCCCGCTCCACCACCTGATCCAGCAGGCCCACCAGCTTGGTCAGGTTGGCCTGGATGGTGTCCTGGTAATACGCCTGGGCCTGGGCGTGGGAGAAGTCGGAGACACCGCTGGCGGTCGGAGCCTCATATAGCTCCAGGGCGGTGCCCGCGGAGGCGTGGAGCTCCTTGTGGAGCGGCTCGATCTGGGCGCGCAGGGCGTTGATCGCACTGTCGTCCAAATCGATATCGCTGTACAGCCACTTGCCCAGCACACAGCCGGTGTGATCCAAGCTGCCGGTGAACTCCGTCCCGGCGTACAGGGCATTGCTCAGGTTGGAAGCCCACTTGTAGTGGGCCACCTCCGCCCGCTGGACTTGATCCAGCATGGACGTGGCCTGGACGCTGAGCTTCTGGGTGCCCTCAATGCGCAGGATGTTGGCGGTGGTCACGCCGCTGAACAGCAGCACGGCGATGATCGCGCAGATAACCCGGATCATAACGGATCTTCGAATACTTTTACCCATGGTATAGATCCTCCTTGCTTGATTTTGTAGGGGGGGTTATAGGGCCGTGCGCAAGCGTCATGTATCACCTCATTTGATCGATCAACGGCCCGGGGATAATATGGGGCCTGAACGCGTCTTACTACTATTATATCGGAGAATTCTCCCAAACGCAATAGGGGAGTGCGGGTGCGGTTTGTTTTTCCAGAAACGCGCGGGGGGATTTCACAGACTTGCCTATTGACTTTCTGGATTTCCTATGCTATGATCAGTTCATCAGCTACTATAAAATTCTCAGTAGAGAAAAATACAATAGTGAAGGAGGAGAATGTTCTTATGAAGAAAGATTACATGGCCCGGCTGGAGCGGGCCGCCCGGTGGCGGCTGCCGCCCCAGGAGGCCGAGGATGTCATCGCCGACTACCGGGACATCGTGAGCGACCCGCCCCGGACAGAGGAGGAACTGCGCCGGGACGTGGGCGACCCCGAGCAGGTCGTCAAGCTGCTGGTGTCCCCGCCCAGGGCGTACCGCATCTGGCAGGCGGCGTTTGG
>CAZCFU010000375.1:0-1755 GCA_964498005.1 uncultured Oscillospiraceae bacterium
GCACCGTCCCCGCCGGCAAGGTGTTCGTGGACGGCTACGGCGTGGGCGACGTGGGGGCAGTGGTGCTCCGGGACCGCCAGCACCTGGCCCAGGACGGCATGGTAGTGGTGGTGGTGTCCATGTCCGGGGAGGACGGCGCGGTGATCTCCGGCCCCGACATCATCACCCGGGGCTTTGTGTACGTCAAGGAATCCGAGGATCTGATGGACGAGCTCCGCCAGGTGGCGATGGACGCGCTGTACACCTGCGAACAGCGCCGCGTCCGGGACTGGGCCTCCATCAAATCCGAGATGAAGGGGGCCCTGTCCGGCTACCTCTATAAAAAGACAAAGCGCAACCCCATGATACTCCCCGTGATCATGGAGGTCTGAAAAGGAGGGCGTTTCATGCCGAATGCCGAGGCGCTGCAATACTATCAAACGGCCCTGAAGCAGGGCCAGCGGGAATATAAAAACTGTGTCCACCGGGGCTTCTTTCCCAACATCCAGTCCCTGGGGGAGGATAAGCTCAAGCTGTCCCAGGTGAAGCTGGGCGTGATGGACATCCCCATCTATCTGGTGGTGGGCTCCACCCAGGACGCCCGGTGCAATTCCTTCTCCCCCGGGTTCTACCCCCTGCTGGGGGTGGACTCGGAGTTCGCCACCAAATGGATCAGCCTGTGCTCCTACCAGCTGAGCGAGGGCATCCACGACCCCATCAAATGCTATGAATACCTGGGTCGGTTCTACGTCCAGGAGGGCAACAAACGGGTAAGTGTCCTGAAATCCATGGGGTCGACCACCATCCAGGCGGAGGTCATCCGGCTGATGCCGGAAAGGTCGGACGACATCACCACCCAGATCTATCTGGAATTTCTGGAGTTTTACCGCCACAGCAAATGCTGGGGCCTCCACTTCAGCGACCTGGGGGGATACGCCAAGCTCCAGGCGGCGATGGGCTTCACCAAGGATGAGGACTGGCCCGAGGATCTCCAGCGCAGGTTCCGGAACCGGTACTTCAGCTTCCGCACCAGCTTTTACCGGCTGGGCGGGGAGAGCCTGGGGCTGACCGCCGGGGACGCGCTGCTGCGCTGGCTGGAGTTCTACTCCGCCCAGGACTTCCTGTCCATGGTGGAGGGGGAGTACCGCAAGACCCTGGCCGCCGTCTGGAAGGAGCTGTGTATCCACGCGGAGACCGAACCCATCGCCGTCAGCCTAGCCCCCACCAAAGAGGGCGAGGAGAAAAAGGGCGTCATGTCCACGCTGCTGGGCAGGAAAAAGCTGCGCATCGCGTTCCTGTTCCAGAACGATCCGGCCGCCAGCGGCTGGGCCGCGGCCCACGACAAGGGCCGGGAATACCTGGAGCAGGCCCTGAAGGACAGCGTCAGCGTGACGTGCTACTACAACGTGTCCCCACAGGAGGCGGAATCCGTCATCAGCGAGGCCGTCAGCGGCGGCGCGGAGCTGATTTTCACCACCGCCGTGGGCCTGATCGACGCCACGCTGCGGGTGGCGGTCAAATATCCCAAGGTGCGGTTCATGAACTGCTCCATCGACCAGCCCTATGTGAACGTGAAGGCGTACTACTGCCGGGTGTATGAGGCAAAATTCATCACCGGGGCCATCGCCGGGGCGCTGAGCAAAACCGGACGGATCGGCTATGTGGGCAGCTACCCCATTTTGGGCGTGCCGGCCAGCATCAACGCCTTTGCCCTGGGGGCGGCCCTCACCAACCCGGACGCCCGCATCGACCTGCGCTGGTACTGCCTGCCCGGGG
>CAZCFU010000376.1:0-1754 GCA_964498005.1 uncultured Oscillospiraceae bacterium
CAAGCATATGGCATTCACGGTGATGACCAGCGCCAGGAAAATGGCCAGCCCTGCCTCACAGCGAATCAGGAATTTGGTGGGTTTCGCCATTTTCAAGCAGGCGATCATGACCACGACGGCCAGAATGGCAACCACACCAAAACCAATGAGCTGCGGCCGCACGTTCTGCAGTACGCCTTCTACATCTGCCCAGTTGATTTCTAACATTCTTTTTCCTCCTCTTTATCTGTGAATTCTCTACCAAACAGCACCGCCTATTTGGTGTAATTATTTTACCTTTTGCACAAGATTATGGGAAGTTCAAAATAGTTTCAGCACCTCAAACCCTGGGGTTTGAGGTGCTGTTATGTACAAGAAATCAATTGCCAAAGTTGACAGAGCAGCATCGGTCATGTAAAATATTCTTTGGAATCAGTTGTTCTGCGTTCGGGTCAGGAGGAGTACATCATGTATAACCGCCATCTGAGCACGTTTATCCATGTTGCCGACCACGGCAGTTTTTCAAAAGCTGCTGAGGCGATGTTTGTTTCCCCCACTGCGGTGACCAAGCAAATCAATCTGTTAGAGGATCGTTTAGGTGTCAGGCTGTTCCATCGGACCTATCAGGGCTTGTCTCTGACAGAGGCGGGGAAGATCGTCTATGCCGGAGCCCGGGAAATGATTGCATTGTCCAATGACATTTGCGGACGAGCCAGAGCTGCGGGGACCCACAGTGAGTCCGTCGTTCGCATCGGCACCTCTCAGATGAACCCGGTCCAGCTGCTTTTGAACCGGTGGCTGGAGGTCTCTGCCGCTGAACCGGATATCCGTCTGGAGGTTGTTCCGTTCCATGACACCGGGGATACGTTTCAAAAGGTACTTGACAGTTTAGGAAAAGACATCGACGTATTCGCGGGAGCCTATCGGAACACTGCGTGGGGGGACTCGTTCAGTACGTTCCATTTGCTGGACCTGCCTGCGCATATCATTCTTTCCCGCAAGCATCCGCTGGCCAGAGTGGACCAATTGACCTTGAATCATCTGCAGGACAGAACTTTACTGGTTACGCCAGGAGACTATGATCGTCTGAACGGAAATTGTCCCGGCGTGAACTTGAAAATCGTACAATACTATGATGTCACGACGTTCAATCAGTTAGTGGATTCCGACGAACTTCTCTTTGGCGCGGAATATTGGAGCGAGGTCCATCCCCAATTGGTGGCGGCGCCCGTGAATTGGGAGTATACGATCCATTATGGGCTCATCACAGCCAAGGAACCATCAGAGACTGTCCTGCATTTTGTCAAAGCCATTCAAAATACAGTATAATATTGCTTCCGAATTGAAGGGTCGGAAGTAATATGTGCCATGTTTTGCGGTTACCGCCTTTGACGGCGAGCAAAACGGCTTAAATCAAATAATATATTGCGGGCCGCCTCTGATTCATTCAAAGGCGGCCCGTTTACGTTTATCAGGGATAGATCATCGGCAAGGGGGAGGAGAACCGCCATTCCACAGTCCAGTGCGGCCTTCCATCTCCTTTTCATTGGTTCAGGCTCAATCCCGGATGAAGTTCGTGAAGGTGACGGCCTCCCGCTCCGGCAGGGAAACACCCGCCGCCAGTCCGGCCTCCTTGCACTTCAGGAAGAAGGCCATGTTTTTGCCCAGGATGCGCATGGTCTGCATTCCTTCCAGATCCTTTTTCGCCTGCTCCGGCGCGGCCCCATGGACGATATTCCAGTACCGGGAGGAGACGATGGGCATCTGCATCAGGG
>CAZCFU010000377.1:0-1751 GCA_964498005.1 uncultured Oscillospiraceae bacterium
CACTGCGACTGCAACAGCTTTTACTGCTCGGTGGAGCTGCTGTCCCACCCGGAGCTGCGCCGCGTCCCCACGGCGGTGTGCGGCGACCCCAAGAGCCGCCACGGCATCATCCTGGCCAAAAACGAGCCGGCGAAAAAATTTGGCGTACGCACGGCGGAGACCATCTGGCAGGCCCGGCAGAAGTGCCCTGACCTGGTGCTGCTGCCCGCCCACCGGGGGCTGTATATGGAGTATTCCAAAAAAGTGAACGCCATTTACGACCGCTTCACCGATCTCATCGAGCCCTTCGGCATTGACGAGAGTTGGCTGGACGTGACGGGTACTCTTCACCTGTTCGGCGGCGACCCCAAGGCGCTGGCCGACCGCATCCGGAATACGGTGCGGGAGGAGCTGGGGCTGACCATCTCGGTGGGGGTGTCCTTCAACAAAATCTTTGCCAAGCTGGGCAGCGACTACAAAAAGCCGGACGCCACCACCGTCATCTCCCGGGAAAATTTCCGGCGCCTTGTGTGGCCCCTGCCTGTGACGGATCTGCTGTACGTGGGCCGGGCGGCGGCCAAGGTGCTGGGGCAGTACGGCGTGACCACCATCGGCGAGCTGGCGGCTTTTGACCGGAACGCGCTGACGGAGCTTTTGGGCAAGCAGGGGGGCCAGCTGTGGGAGTACGCCAACGGCCTGGAGCGCAGCCCCGTGGCCCCGGCGGGGACGTACACGCCGCCCAAGTCGGTGGGCAACGGGGAGACCTTTCCCCGCAATCTCATCCGTAAGGATGAGGTGAGCCGGGGGGTGGCCATGCTGGCCGACCAGGTGGCGGTGCGGCTGAGGAAGCACGCCATGAAGGCGTCCACCCTCCAGGTGACCATCCGGGATCCCAAGTTCAAGGACATCTGCCGCCAGCGCCCCCTGGACGCCCCCACCAACACCGCGAGGGAGCTGTACCGGGCGGCGATGGATATTTTGGAGCGCAGCTGGAAGTCGGGCGCGCCCATCCGGGCCATCACCCTCACCGCCCACAATCTGATCCCG
Source organism: uncultured Oscillospiraceae bacterium (assembly GCA_964498005.1). Classification (GTDB taxonomy): domain Bacteria; phylum Bacillota; class Clostridia; order Oscillospirales; family Oscillospiraceae; genus Enterenecus. Next base: position 1,027 of record CAZCFU010000377.1, read on the forward strand.
GAGGGGGAGGCGGCGGAGCAGATGGATCTGTTCCAGTCCGCCGCGCCCCAAAAGCGGGAGCGGGTGGAGAAGCTGGAGCGCGCCATGGACGCCATCCGCTCCAAGTATGGCAGGGAGGCGCTCACCGTGGCCGCCCTGGCCCCAGGGCGGGAAGAGGATGAAGAGAACGGAGAGGTGCCGTTTTGAGCGCAAGGATCCCGCCGGGTGGATGTGTTCCATTCCGGCGGGATCGTTTTGCCTTACTTCGTGCCGAAAATGCGGTCGCCCGCGTCGCCCAGGCCGGGCACGATGTAGCTGTTCTCGTTCAGGCCCTCGTCCACAGCGCCGCAGTAGATGTCCACGTCGGGGTGTTTGCTCTGGATGACCTCAATGCCCTGGGGGGCGGCCACCAGCACCATCAGCTTGATGTTCTGGCAGCCGTAGCCCTTCATGATGTCGATGGCGGCGCTGGCGCTGCCGCCGGTGGCCAGCATGGGATCCACGATGAGTACGTCCCGTTCCGCCACGTCCCGGGGCATCTTGCAGAAGTACTGTACGGGCTCCATGGTCTCCTCGTTGCGGTACATACCCAGGTGTCCCACACGGGCGGAGGGTACCATGCGCAGCACGCCGTCCACCAGGCCCAGGCCGGCCCGGAGTATGGGCACCACGGCAAATTTCTTGCCCTTCAGGGTGGGGGCCTCCATCTTGCAGATGGGGGTCTCGATCTCCTTGGTGGTCAGGGG
>CAZCFU010000378.1:0-1744 GCA_964498005.1 uncultured Oscillospiraceae bacterium
CGGTAGAAGGGGTTGGCCCGGGTGGGCTGGAGGCCGGACACCATCCCCCAGCGCACCAGCAGGGAGCCCCGCTTGAAGCAGATGGGGGCGATGGGCGCGTCCTGGGCGAACTGGGCCCACAGGGCTTTCGCGGCCCGCGCCCGCGCCTCGCCATGAGCCCCTTTCCAAGCCTCCAGCGCCTGGATGAGCTCCCAATTCTCAGCGGCGCCGTAGTTCAATGGCCCGGTGAGCAGGGGGGAGGGGTCAAAGTCCCCGGTGAGCCGCACCTCGCCGATGTACAGGTCGAACTGCCCCGCGGCCAGGGCGGCGGTGTAATTGCCCCAGGACAGGGAGTTCACCGTGACGCTCACCCCCAGCTCGGTGAGGGCGGTGGCGATGGTGTCCGCCACGGCCTGACGGCTCTCGTTGTCGCTGTTCACCAGCAAGGTGACCTCCAGGGGCACTCGGCGGCGATAGAGCAGGCCGTCCTCCTCGTTGCGCTCATACCCCGCCTGGGCCAGCAGCTCGGCGGCCCCTTCCAAATCATAGTCCAGCAGGGCGGCGCTTTCCTCGTCATACTCCCCGCACAGGGGGGACACGGGCAGGCAGGCGGGGTCGGCGTGGCTGGACAGCAGCGTCTGCGCCATGCCCTCCCGGTCGATGGCCCGGGAGAACGCCTGCCGCACGAGATCGGACTGGCATGGCCCCTCAACGGCCCGGAAGCCCACGAACAGCATCGCGGTGGTGGGGTAGTCGCAGGTCTCGTAGCTGCTGGAATACCCCAGGGCGTAGGCGGAAGAGAATTCGGTGGTGACGGCGGTGACCTCCCCGCTGTCAAAGGAGGCGATGCGCTCGTCCGCGCCGCTCACCGCCGTCAGCGGGATGGTGGAGTAGGGGAGGGCCGCCGCTCCGGCGTTGTAAGGGTTGGTCTGGAGGTACAGGCGCTCCCCCACCGCCTCGTATTGATAGTATCCCGTGCCCAAGGGGGCAACGAGAAGGGGCCCGCCATCCTCCGGCCAAGCTGACTCCCGCTCCAGCACGATGGGGATGTCCAGCAGTGCAGGCAGGTTCCCGTTGGGCGCGGACAGATAGACCACCAGGGTGGCGTCGTCCACCGCCGCCACGCCGGTGATATCCGCCAGCCGGGACGCATAGGAGGCGCTCGTCCGGGCGGCGTTCAGCGACAAAGCCGCGTGCTGGGCGGCGACGGGGGTCCCGTCGGAGAACAGCGCCCCCGTATTCAAGGTAAAGACCCAGCTGTATCCGTCCTCGCTGGGCGCGCCGGAGGCGGCCAGCACCGGCTGGGGGGCAAAGGAGTTGTCCAGCTCATACAGCCCCTGGTACACCAGTCCCGCCAGCTCCCGGTTCACCTGGCTGTTCCCGGCGATGGGGTGGAGGGTGGCGGCGGGGTCATAGCCCAGGCTGAACCGCACCGTCTCCGGCGTCCGGGTGGGGGTTGGGGCGGGCGTCTCCGTGGGGGTGGGCAGAGGGGCCTCCTCCTGACAGCCCAGCAGGGTCAGCCCCAGGCAGACCGCCAGCAGCAGGGCAAAAAACCGCCTCATACCAGCTGGATGGCCGCGGCCATGGAGCCCCGGCTGGTGCCCAGCTTCCGGTGGCTCCAGAATTTGTCCGGATCGCAGGAGGTGCATATCCGGCTCACGGCGATGTGATCCGGATCCAGCCCCGCCTGCTCCAGACGCATGGCGTTGATATTTTTCAAATCCACGGCGAACTTGCCGTTCTCCTTGATCTTGATGTGGCGGAG
>CAZCFU010000379.1:0-1734 GCA_964498005.1 uncultured Oscillospiraceae bacterium
GGGACGACGACCAGTCCATCTACCGCTTCCGGGGGGCCACCATTGAGAACATCCTGTCCTTTGAGGATCAGTACAAGGGCTGCCGTACCATCCGGCTGGAGCAGAACTACCGATCCACCAAGAACATCCTGGACGCCGCCAACGCCGTCATCCGCCACAACCAGGGCCGCAAGGGCAAGGAGCTGTGGACGGCGGGGAACGAGGGGGACAAGGTGTCCCTCTACACCGCCATGAACGAGAACGACGAGGCCCGGTACGTGGCGGACAAGCTGATGGAGGACTACCGGGCGGGGGAAACGTGGAATTCCCACGCCATCCTCTACCGGATGAACGCCCAGTCCAACCAGCTGGAAGTGGCCTTCAAGCGCAGCGGCATCCCCTACCGGGTCATCGGCGGCACCCGGTTCTTCGACCGGGCCGAGGTCAAGGATATGCTGGCCTACCTGTGCGCCATCCAGAACCACGCCGACGACCTGCGGCTCACCCGCGTCATCAACAACCCGCCCCGGGGCATCGGGAACGCCACGGTGGAACGGGCCCGGTCCATCGCCGCCCAAAACGGTCTGCCCCTGTGGGAGGTGATCGCCAACACCGGGAGCTATCCCGAGCTGCAAAAGCCCGCCGCCAAGCTGGGCCAGTTCGTCACCATGATAAACGAGCTGACCGCCCTGTCCCAGTCCATGGATCTGCCCAATTTCTACGAGGAAGTTGTGGCCCGCACCGGTTACGCCGCCATGCTCCAGGCGAAAAACGACATTGAAAGCCGCACCCGGCTGGAGAACGTGCGGGAGCTGCTCACCTCCATCAACGGCTACATCGAGAACGCCGAGGGGGAGCCCACCCTGGCGGGCTTCCTGGACGAGATCGCCCTGTATACCGACCTGGACAGCCACGACCCCAATGAGGACGCGGTGGTCATGATGACCATGCACTCCGCCAAGGGCCTAGAGTTCCCCTCCGTGTTCGTGGTGGGCATGGAGGAGGGCATCTTCCCCGGCATCCGGGCCATCGGCGAGGCGGAGGAGATGGAGGAGGAGCGGCGGCTGTGCTACGTGGCCCTCACCCGGGCCAAGGAGCGGCTGTACCTGACCTGCGCCGGCCAGCGGATGCTGTTCGGCCACACCAGCAACAACCGGCCCTCCCGGTTCGCCGGGGAGATCCCGGCGGAGCTGCTGGAGCAGTCGGGGCGCTCCTACCTGGACCCCACCCCCACGGGAGACGATTGGGACGGGTTCGACCAGACGCCCCGGGTGTCCACCTACCGGGAGCCCTACCGTCAGGCCCAGCCCTCCTATGGCGGCGAGCGGCGGAGCACCTACAGCCCTGGGCGGCCGAAGGCTGCCACAAGGCCCGTGTTCCAGTCCGCTGTCTCCACCCCCTCCACCGCCCTTCCGGACTACCAAAAGGGGGATATGCTGGAGCACAAAGCCTTTGGCCGGGGCATGGTGACGTCCGCCCAGAAAATGGGGGGCGATGTGCTGCTGGAGATCGCCTTCGACGGCGTGGGCACCAAGCGGCTGATGCTGAAAACCAGCGCGCAATATATCAAAAAGTTATAAAGGGGATATTTTATGCGTATCGTTATCAGTGCTTTGGCGATCTTATTCGGCCTGCTCCACATCATCGCGGCGCGTACCCAGTTGAAATCCACAGGCCCTGCCGCCCGGGGCTTTGCCATCGCCATGCTATGCGGGGGCGTCTGTGTGGCGTTTGAGGCATTCGCGCACCTGGTGG
>CAZCFU010000380.1:0-1725 GCA_964498005.1 uncultured Oscillospiraceae bacterium
GAGCAACGCCCTTTTAAGGCGAAGGTCCGGGGTTCGAGTCCCCGCTGGGTCACCAGGGCGGTCGGCAGACCGCTGGGGCCGGTCGTTCGCCCGCAGGGCGAATGACGGCCCCTTTGCTTTTCCGCCTTCATTAGAACCAGAAAGCATTTTTGCTACATTGAACCAAGAAACCGACAGGTTTCAACAAAGAAGCCTGTCGGTTTAATTTTTATGTAGGCGGTTGTGAACGTACAGACGAAGAAACCAGGCATCAGAAATTCTGAGGATACAATTGGCGTTAGACAATGCTGGAAGGGCCGGAGCGTTATCGCTCCGGCCCTTCCAGCATATTCAGGGGCAGCGCTGTTCCCATGGTTCTCGTTCCGCGGTTTCCAGCTTTCGATCCCGGGCGGCGGCAAAGGCATAGCATCCCAGAAACAGCGCGATCTGCACGACTGTAGAGCAGGGCGTGGCCAATCCAACCTTGAACAGCGACACCGGCTCCAGCCGGCTCATGAACAGGGACACGGGGATACGCACCAAAAACGCGCCCACAATGCCCTGGACCATGACGAAGGTGGTGTTCCCCCTGCCGTTGAAGTAGCCGATGAAGCAGAACAGGATGGAGGTGAGCAGGGTGTCGATGGCGTAGGCCCGGAGGTAGTCCGCCGCGGCTTCGATGACGGCGACGTCCCGGGCGAACAGTCCTGCCAGCAGATCCCCGTGGAAAAAGGTCAGCCACGCCAGCACCACGCCGCAGCACAGGGACGATCCAATGCCGTAGAGCATGGCCTTTTTCGCCCGGTCCCGCTGCCCCGCGCCGATGTTCTGGGCCACAAAGGCGGACAGGGACTGCCCGAAGGCCGAGGGCACCAGCATGATGAAGCCGCACAGCTTCTCCGCCACCCCCACCCCGGCGGAGGCGATGACCCCCAGGCCGTTGACAATGGCGGCGATGGCCAGGAAGGAAACGCTTACCAGCACATCCTGGAGGGCCACCGGGGCGCCCAGGCGCAGGATGCGCCCGGTGTGCCGGGGATCGAAGCGGATGTCTTGACGGGAAAAGGAAAAGGGCAGGCCCCGATGAGCGGTAAACACCAGGCTCAGCGCCACACTGACAGCCTGGGCCAGCACCGTGGCCAGGGCCGCCCCGGCTACCCCCAGGCCGCAGGCTCCTACCAGCACCAGATCCCCGGCGATGTTTACCACGCAGGCAATGAACACAGTGAGCAGTGGTGTTTTGGAGTCCCCAATGCCCCGGAACATGGCTCCCAGCACGTTGTAGGCCACGATGAACACCGCGCCGCCCGAGCAGATGCGCACATAGGCCACCGTCTGCGCAAAGGCTTCGGCAGGGGCCTGCATGAGCCGCGCCATGGGGGACGCCGCCCATACCATCACCCCCGTCAGCAGCAGTGCCACCGCCGCGAACAGGGCGATGGCGCTGCCCAGCACCTGCCCACCCTCTTCTGTTCTGCCTTCGCCCAGCTTCTGACCCAGCAGCACGGTAGCCCCCATAGACAGCCCGGTGACCAGGCAAGTTACAGTATGCATCACCTGGCTGCCGGTGGATACAGCGGACACGTCGGCGGGTTGGCCGAACTTGCCTACCACCATCAAATCCACCGCGCCGTACATGGCCTGCAAGAACAGCGCCAGCAGCACAGGCAGGGTGAACCGCAGCAGCGGGGATAGGATAGATCCCTCAACAAAGTTCCCAGTCCGTTTCACAAAAGACGACCTCCT
>CAZCFU010000381.1:0-1725 GCA_964498005.1 uncultured Oscillospiraceae bacterium
TGGAACTCCCGCTTCTTGGCCACGCACGGGCCGATGAATACCACCCGGGCCAGGGGATCCCGATCCTTGATGTACCGGCCGATCATGACCATGGGGGAGGGGGTGGTGGAAACCTTGGACACCATATCTGGCATATGCCGCTCCACGAAAGCCACGAAGGCCGGGCAGCAGGAGGAGGTCATGGGTTCGCCGCCCCGCTCGTCAAACTCGGCGGCCTCCGCCTTGGCGGTCAGGTCGGCCCCCAGGGCTACCTCCGCCACGTCATAGAAACCCATCTCCTTCAGCGCGGCGGCCATCTGGCCCGGGGTGCAGCCGAACTGACCCACGAACGCGGGGGCCAGGATGGCGTACACGTGCAGGCCCCACTTGTCCGCGCCCATCAGCATCTGGATCACGTCCACGATGTAGGACTTGTCCATGATGGCGCCGAAGGGGCACTGGATGACGCACTCGCCGCAGGAGATGCACTTGGTGGCGTCGATGCTGGCCTTGCGGTCCTCACCCATGGAAATGGCTTTTACCGGGCAGGCGCGCTCGCAGGGGCGCACGTTCTTGGTGATGGCGCCGTAGGGGCAGGCCTGGATGCACTTGCCGCACAGCACGCACTTGGAGTGGTCGATGACGGAGCGGTGGTTCTCAATGCGGATAGCCCCCTTGGGACACGCCTCCATACAGCGGTGGGCGATACAGCCCCGGCAGGACGGGCCCACGCTGATCTCGGTGACGGGGCACTCGTCGCAGGCGATGGGCATGACCTCCACCAGGGAGGGGTTGGCCCGGTCGCCGCCCATGGCCATCTTCACCCGGCTGGTGACCACAGCCCGCTCCTTGTAGATGCAGCAGCGCATCTGGGCCTCGGGGCCGGGGACGATCTCCTCCGGGATGTTCAGCAGGTCGTTGCCCTGGAGCCTGTCGTTCCAGGCCAGCCGGGCCACGGCGGTAAGTACCTTGTCCTTCAGCTCCTGGACGGTAGTTTCGTAATGACGCATGGCAGCTCCTCCTCCAAAAACTAGAAAAGTAGTATGATTTGTTAAAAATTTATCGAACCATAGTGGAATTATATCGTTTCTGATCCTTTGCGTCAAGCCATAAAGCGACATATTTCAAGTGAAAATTTGTGGCGGATCTGCCAGCCGGGAAGAACAGGGGATCATACTGGAAAAATATGAGAAACCATCAACGAAAATGACAAAATTCCGGCCCATTTTTCCTTGACAATTCCACCCCGGCCATGTTATATTTTTACCAGTACCATAGCGTTCATCTGTTATGATGGATCCGGCGGAGCTTATGAACCGCTTTTCCATACCAGCGCCTGCGGGCGCGCTAAATTGACGGGCCGCGGACTACTCCATTCCAAATAGTCCGCGGTACTGAAAAAAGGAGGAAAAAATACCGCTGCGACTTGCGGTGCGGCAGTGTGGAGACCTGTCGCAATGCTCCCGGGATCAAGCACCCGGGCAGCGAGGTGGAGATGGCGGAGGCCGCTCCATCAAAGTCGGGTACTATGGCCGGTTTGTCCCTGAAGAACATCATGAAGATCTATCCCCACAGCGGCGACCAGAAGAAGGCGAAGAAGAAGAAGGGTGAGCCCGAGAAGAAGACCAATCTGCAGGTCACGGAAGAGGGCGTTATCGCCGTTCAGAAGTTCAACCTGGAGATCGCGGACAAGGAGTTCATCGTGCTGGTCGGCCCCTCCGGCTGCGGCAAGTCCACCACCCTGCG
>CAZCFU010000382.1:0-1721 GCA_964498005.1 uncultured Oscillospiraceae bacterium
CTGGACAAGCACGACACCATCGGCATCGACTGCGTGGCCATGTGCGTCAACGACATCGTGTGCTGCGGGGCCAAGCCCCTGTTCTTCCTGGACTACATCGCCATCGGTAAAAACGAGCCGGAGAAGGTGGCGGCCATGGTGGCCGGCGTGGCGGAGGGCTGCGTCCAGGCGGGCTGCGCCCTCATCGGCGGCGAGACCGCCGAGCACCCCGGCGTCATGAACCCCGAGGACTACGACCTGGCGGGCTTCTCCGTGGGCATCGTGGACAAGGAAAAGATGATCGACAACACCAAAATGAAGGCCGGGGACGTCATCCTGGGCCTTGCCTCCAACGGCCTGCACTCCAACGGCTTCTCCCTGGTACGCAAGGTGTTCGACATCGAGCACGCCGACCTCAGCAAGCCCCTGGACGAGCTGGGCGGCAAGTCCCTGGGCGAGGAGCTGCTGGCTCCCACCAAAATCTACGTCAAGCCCGTACTGGCCGCCATGGAGGCCGCCCGGGTATACGGCGTCAGCCACATTACCGGCGGCGGCTTCTTTGAGAACATCCCCCGCTGCCTGCCCCAGGGACTGACCGCCAAGATCGACAAGAACTCCCTGCATATCCCGCCCATCTTCTCCCTGCTCCAGAAAACCGGCGATATCCCCGAGCGGGATATGTTCAACACCTTCAATATGGGCATCGGCATGGTGCTCATCGTGGACAAGGAGGACATGGTCAAGGCCATCACCGCTCTGGATACCGCGGGCTGTGCCGCCCGGGTCATCGGCGAGGTGGTCCCCGGCGACGGGGGCGTGGAGCTGTTATGAGAACCAAACGCATCGCCGTGCTGGTGTCCGGCGGCGGCACCAACCTGCAAGCCCTCATCGACGCCCAGCGCCGGGGGGAGATCATCAACGGGGAGATCGCCGCCGTCATCGCCTCCAAGCCCGGGGTCTACGCCCTGGAGCGGGCCAAGCGGGCCAACATCCCCGGCTATGTGGTGGCTAGGCGCGACTACCCCGACAGTCGGGCTATGACCGTGGCCCTGGTGGACAAGCTCAAATCGCTGGACATCGACCTGGTGGTGCTGGCGGGGTTCATGGTCATCCTCACCGGGGAGATGGTACAAGCCTACCCCAACGCCATTTTGAACGTCCACCCCGCCCTGATCCCCTCCTTCTGCGGGGAGGGCTACTACGGGCTCCACGTCCACGAGCGGGCGTTGGAGTACGGGGTGAAGGTGTCCGGCGCCACCGTCCACTTCGTCAGCGAGGAGTGCGACGGCGGGCCCATCGTGCTGCAAAAGGCGGTGGCGGTGGAGGAAAACGATACCCCGGAAACCCTCCAACGCCGCGTCATGGAGCAGGCGGAGTGGGTCATCCTGCCCCGGGCCGTGTCCCTGTTCTGCCAGGGGCGCTTAAAAGTGGAGGGCCGCGCCGTCCGAATTTTGAAGCCGCTGAATTTATCAAAGGAGTGTCTGCAATGATCGACATGACCGAGTATTTACAGAGCAACCCCTACCCCGGCCGGGGCATTATGCTGGGCCGCTCCGCCGACAATAAGTGCGCCGTCATCGCCTACTTCATCATGGGCCGCAGCGAGAACAGCCGCAACCGAGTCTTTGAGGAGACGGACGACGGCATCCGCACCAAGGCTTATGACGAGAGCAAGATGACCGACCCATCCCTCATCATCTACCACCCCGTGCGGCGGATGGACAACGGCATCACCATCGTCA
>CAZCFU010000383.1:0-1704 GCA_964498005.1 uncultured Oscillospiraceae bacterium
TTCATGGACACATGGTTGCTCACCACCGCCATGTTCAGCGGCTCCCGGAAGTGCTGCTGGATATACTGCACACCCTGCCGGATCTTCTGCTTGTTTTCGTAGTCGGAGAACTCCTCGGCGGCCTTGCCGCAAAAGGCGTCCATCCACTGCTCCAGCTCCTCCAGATAGCTCTGGCAGCTGGGGAAATCCCACAGCCTGACAAAACGCTCCGGGTCGCCCGCAAGCTCGACCAGGTTCTGGTAGGAGGCGCTGAGCTGCCGGATCAGATCGGCGCACAGCCGCGCGAAGGCGTCGGGGGATTTCTCTCCCTGTGCCACGCCCTGGGCCTCCCCGCGCAGAAGACGGATGGCCTCCTGTCCCCGGGCCAGCCCCACCAGGCCCGCCAGCTGCCGGGCGCTGAGGTCGATGGGCCGCTGGGGCGGCTCTTCAGGGGCCTCGCACAGCGTCCCGCTGAAAAAGGAACGCTGCCAGGCGGCATAGGCGCGCTGGTAGCACAGGTGGAGCTGTTCCAGCCCCTGGCACACCCCGCCGCGTCCCGCCGGAAGGGGGAGCGCGGAGGCCAGCTCCTCCGCCCTGTCCTGGGACACCGCATAGAACACCTCCCTGCCCACGCCCCGCAGGCGCAGCGCACTCTCCGGCAGAGTTTCTATGCGCTCTCCCGCGCAAAAGCCCACGTAAGGGCCGGGGAAAAACCTGCCGGCGCACTGTTCCGCCAGCTTTTCCCTCTCCGGGCCGCCATTGGCCGGCTCCAGCATCAGCTGGCGCAGAGCCTGCCGCATCTGCCGGTTTTCCTCCTCGTCCGCCGCCTGACGGCGCTGGAACTGCTCCTCCAGCTTTTCCAGCGCCCCATACAAGCGCTCGCGCTCCACCGGCTTGAGCAGGTAGTCCGACGCGCCGCCGCGCAGCATCTCCACCGCGTAGGAGAAATCATCATAGCCGCTAATTACCAATATCATGGGGCTCTGCCCCATGATACCCAGCTGGTTAACCAGCTGAATGCCGTCCATTTTGGGCATACGGATGTCCGTGATGAGAAGATCCACCCTATGCTGGCGCAAAAGCTCCAGCGCCTCCTCCCCGTCCCGGGCCTCCAAAATCTCCCCCACGGGGATGGGGGCCCGCTGAACCATGGTTTTCAGGCCCATCCGGATGAATTTTTCGTCCTCCGCGATCAGAATCTTGTTCATGCCGTTCCCTCCGTTTTTTCCACATAGGGAAGAGTCACGCTTACCTTTGTGCCCCGTCCGGGCTGGGAGGCCACCTGAAGTCCATAGTCCTCTCCGAACGCCATACGGATGCGGGTCTGTACATTGCCCAGCCCGATGCCGTTGCCTGAGGCGGCGGGGGCAGGCTCCTGCCCGGCGATCTGCCGGTGCAGGCGCGCCAGGCCCGCCTCATCCATCCCCCGGCCCTCGTCGATGATCTGGATGGAAAAGCTCCCCCGCTCCCGGTCCAGCGTCCCCCGCACGGTGATGGTGGTATCCGCCGCCAGGGCGGCGGCGCCGTGAACCACCGCGTTCTCCACGATGGGCTGGAGGCTGATCTTGGGCACCTTCTGCTCCAGCAGCTCCGGGGGGATGTCCAGGCGCAGGCTGATGACATAGTCAAAGCGCAGGTTCATCAGGGTAATGTAATTTTGAATATAGTCCAGCTCCCGCTCCAGCAGCACGCCGCCGCTCTCCAGCTTCATGCTGTACCGCAGCA
>CAZCFU010000384.1:0-1698 GCA_964498005.1 uncultured Oscillospiraceae bacterium
TAGAAGGTGAAGGTGTTGCTGACGGAGCTGTTGGGCAGCACAGTCACCGTCTGAGAAGCGGTCTGCGCCACATAGCCCTCCGGCGCGGACACTTCGGTGATGGTGTACTGATCGGCGGCAAGGCCGTCCGCCTCAGAGGTCAGAGTGAGGGTGCCGTCCGCGCCGGTCTCCCTGGTAACAGAGAAATCGCCGGAACCGTCCGCGCTCTCGATCTTGAAGGTGACGCCGGGAATGGGCTTGTTGGTGCCCGCTTCCAGCTTTTTCACGATCAGCTTCACCGTATCATCGGAGGGATGATCGTCCGGCACCGCAATCAGGAGCCGCTGCATGGGGACGCCGGACTGTCCCGCCAGCTTCCAGGGCTGGGAACTGTCCCACTCATAAAGCCACAGGTGATACTCAGGGTAGTATTCCGGGTGGTCCAGCACCAGATTGACGCCGGTGGCTACATAATCATAGGCGGAGTAGCCGGTAGCGCCGCCGTCCGAGCTGTCGATGATGGAATGGGTGTCGATGGCGTCCCAGTCCGTAATCCAGGAGGATTGACCGTAGGTGCGGTGATACAGCTTCATCGCCGCCACAAATTCCTCGGCCATTTGCTCAATGAAACCCTCCCGGTTGCTGGTCACATCCAGGATGGTCCCATGCTCATAAAGCCAGCTTCCAGCCTGGGCCACCATAAACCAGATGTCGGACCAATAGTTGTTCCAGTGTTCCAGTCCGATGGCATTGCCAGCGTCGGTGAAATTGCCGTAGGTGTGGGCGTAGATGTAGGTGAGCAGGACCTTCAGCGAGGAACTGGGCACTTCCTGCTTGAAGTTCCACTTCTGCCCGTTGGCCCCAGGGCCGAGGGTGCCCTTCTGATAGGCGCACAGGGCGCGGGTGGAGCCGAAGCCGGGGACCTCCACCTGTTCGTCGAACACATAGGGCAGGCCCACGTTGTTGATGGCGCTGCTGGCCGCTTTGTAGCGGACAGACTGCCCGCCGATCTTCATGTAGTCGCTGCTTTTCTGCGTGATGGAGCCGGGGGCGCTGGACAGCCCCTCGGCGGCGAACGCCGACAGGGGCAGGACGCCCACAATGCACACCAGCGCCAGAAGCAGGCTGACGGCACGTTGGATGATGTTGCGTTTCAAAATGAAAACCTCCTTTGACATGAAACAAGACCAGACCGCTTTCACGATCTGGCCTTGCCAGTGTTGGTATTTGGATTTTGGAGATCAGTTAGGGTATCGCGTGTAAAGAATGTAGCTGGATTGGTCCTCCAACCACCATTGGGGGTACTGCCCGCCCCACCGGGCTTTGTTGTTATTGCCGCTCTCCGTGACCTTGACGTACTCGCTTGTCTTGTCCAGGACCACCACCACATGATAGGCGGAGGAATTGCGGTACTCAATCAGATCACCAGCCCTGATCTGGTCCCAGCTCGGTCGGTCCACCCGCCGCCAGGGGAGATTGCCAAAGGCGGCGTCGGAGCAGAGGGTGGCCCAGCCCGCGCAGTTGCTGGGGGCGGCTCCATAGGGGCCGTTGCTGGTGGAGCGGTAGGGAGCGCCATAGGGGGTGTTGGTGGGGTAGGTGTCCCGAAGCGCCCGGATGGTGGAGCGCACGGTATCTTCCGAGAGACTGGCGGCGGAGGGGGAGGCCGGGGTCTGTACAACCTGCTTCACTTCCTCCTGATAAGAAGAATTGGGGTCGATG
>CAZCFU010000385.1:0-1690 GCA_964498005.1 uncultured Oscillospiraceae bacterium
TCTACGACCGGGACGTGCCCTACAAGCTGCTGGACAAGGAGGTCTATCTGCTGGATCTCACCGCCCTGGTGGCCGGCACCCAGTTCCGCGGCCAGTTCGAGAGCCGCATGAAGGGCCTCATTGACGAGGTGAAAAAGCTGGGCAACATCATCCTGGTCATCGACGAGGTCCACTCCATCGTGGGCGCGGGGGACGCGGAGGGCTCCATGAACGCCGCCAACATCCTCAAGCCCGCCCTCAGCCGGGGCGAGATCCAGGTCATTGGCGCCACCACCCTCACCGAGTACCGCAAGTACATCGAGAAGGACTCCGCTTTGGAGCGCCGGTTCCAGCCCATCATCGTGGAGGAGCCCTCCATCGATGACTCCGTGGAAATCTTGAAGGGTATCGCGCCCTATTATGAGTCCTTCCACCATGTCGCCATCAGCCCGGACATCTGCCGCCAGGCCGTTGTCATGAGCGAACGGTATATCACCGACCGCTACCTCCCCGATAAGGCCATCGACCTCATCGACGAGGCGTCCTCCGACGTCAACCTCCACAACAAAGACCTGGCCCGGATGGCGGAGATCGACAAAGAGCTGGCCGACTACGCCAAGGAGATGGAGGTGGTCCTGGCCTCCACCGGCGGGCAGAACGACCCCCGCCTCCAGGAGCTGCAGCGGCAGGAGCAGCGCCTCCAGCGCCAGCGGGACACCCTGGAAATGGCGGTGAGCCGGGACGACGCCGAGGCCCCCAACCGGGACGACCCCGCCTTCCAGGAGCGCCAGGACGGCCGCCGCAGGCAGATCGCCGAGCTCCAGCAAAGGCTGACCTCCGTCACCGCAGAGAAGCAGGCGGTGCAGGCCGCCGCCAACGACAGGGCCTACCAGCGTCTGGCCGAGCTGAAGAGCCGCCAGGCCCAGCTCACCGGGGAGCGCGGCGCCATCGCCGCCAAGGGCGACCCCCCGCTGACCGCCGCCCATCTGGCCAAGGTCATCGAGCTGTGGACAAAAATCCCCGCCTCCTCCATCCAGGAGCAGGAGTTCGAGCGGCTGGCCAAGCTGGACGAGCGTCTGAAAGCCCATATCGTGGGCCAGGACGACGCGGTCAACGCCGTGTCCAACGCCATCCGCCGGGGCCGGGTGGGCATCTCCGCCAAGCACAAGCCTGTGTCCTTCATTTTTGTGGGCTCCACCGGCGTGGGCAAGACCGAGCTGGTCAAGCGCCTCGCCGCCGACCTGTTCTCCTCCCCCGAGTCCCTCATCCGGCTGGACATGAGCGAGTTTATGGAAAAGCACTCCGTGTCCCGGATCATCGGCTCCCCCCCGGGGTATGTGGGCTATGACGACGCGGGGCAGCTCACCGAGAAAATCCGCCGCAAGCCCTACTCCGTGGTGCTGTTTGACGAGATTGAGAAGGCCCACCCGGACGTGCTGAACGTGCTGCTGCAGATCCTGGACGACGGGCACATCTCCGACGCCCACGGCAAGGTGGTCAACTTCGAGAACACCGTCATCGTCATGACCTCCAACGCGGGCAGCGACATCAAGGGCGGCTCCCTGGGCTTCGACCGCTCCGCCAGCCAGCTGGGCAAGGAGAAGGCCATGAAGGGGCTGGAGGCTTTCCTGCGGCCCGAGTTCATCAACCGGGTGGACGAGATCGTCTACTTCAACCAGCTCACCGAGGACAACTTCAAGGCCATCGCCCG
>CAZCFU010000386.1:0-1682 GCA_964498005.1 uncultured Oscillospiraceae bacterium
TCGTCCTTGGGGAAGGGCAGGCCGGAGATCACATCGGTGTCCGGGTCGTCCAGCTGAGCCTTGAGGATGTCGGTCTCGGCGGTGGCCTCGATGGCGTACCGGGTCAGGGCGCTGGTGTAGCCGATGCCGCCGGAACTCATGCCGTGGCCGCCCTCCAGAGGCCGGGCGATGCCCGCGATCTTTAGGCGGATGCCGGTGTCGTCGCTGTTGTAGAGGAAGTCCATGCCCGTCCCGGTGGCGGACATATCGGTGTAAATCCCCTCCGCCGGGTCATACTGGTAATACTCCGCCGGCAGGATGAGCTTGAAGCCCAGGGCGCACAGCTCCTCATAGCTCCAGCTCATCTCCGGGGCCTCCAGCGCCTCGCCCTTGGACATGGAGATCATCGCCTCCTCCATGTCGTCATGGGCCATGAGCCCCAGGGCGTACAGCATCAGGTCGGAGATCTCGTTGTTGACGTCCACGAACAAAATGACCTCGTCCTGGCTCCGGGGCCAATCCCCGTAGAGCAGCTCGTACTGGCTTTTTACCTGGTCGGACACCAGCTCGCCGTCCTCCCCGGCCAGCAGCTCCTCCCACACGTCCATGGCGGAGTACATGGAGCCCATGGACTTGAAATAGGAGGAATAGTCGCCGCCGTACATGGCGGTCATGGCGTCCTGCATGAGGGTCATCACGTCGCACTTGATGATGTCGCCGTTCTCGTCCTGGGTGTAGATGTCAAAATCAAAGTCGTAGCTGTAGTGGATGGCGGCCATGTCCTTGATGCCGCCGCCTCCGTTGTCCAGGTATTTTTTAAACGCTTCCAGGTTGTTGGTCTCCACCTCGGCGTTCATCATGGAGTCCATCATGTCGTACATGACGGTGGAGGCGTATACGCGGTCAGGATCGTGATCCGCTGCGCCCTCGCCGGTGAGCATATCCCGCCGCGCCCCCATGAGGGAGGCCATCAGGGCGGTCATGTCGGTGCTCTCCGCCTGGATGGTGATGGGGTAGCTGGACAGGGTGTCCTCCTGCACCTTGTTGATATAGTCGTTGATGCCGGTGGACAGCGCCAGGATCAGGGCAATGCCGATGATGCCGATGGAGCCGGCGAAGGCGGTGAGCACCGTGCGGCCCATCTTGGTGCGCAGGTTGGTCAGCGACAGGGACAGCGCCGTCAGGAAGGACATGGAGGTCTTATGCCCGCCCCGGGCCTGCTTGCCGGTGAGGACGGGGGCGGCGTCCTCCGAATGGTAGGGGTTGGAGTCGCCGGTGACCTTGCCGTCCTTCAGGGTGACGATGCGGGTGGAGTACTGCTGGGCCAGCTCCGGGTTGTGGGTGACCATGATGACCAGCCGGTCCCGGGCCACCTCCTTGAGCAGCTCCATGACCTGCACCGACGTCTCGCTGTCCAGCGCTCCGGTGGGCTCGTCGGCCAGCAGGATGTCGGGATCGTTGATGAGGGCCCGGGCAATGGCCACCCGCTGCATCTGCCCGCCGGACATCTGGGAGGGCACCTTGTTGAGCTGATCCCCCAGGCCCACCCGCTCCAGGGCCTCAATGGCCCGGCGGCGGCGCTCCGAGCGGGACACGCCAGCCAGCGTCAGGGCCAGCTCCACATTGGCCAGCACCGTCTGGTGGGGGATCAGGTTGTAGCTCTGGAACACGAAGCCGATGGAGTGGTTGCGGTAGGCGTCCCA
>CAZCFU010000387.1:0-1682 GCA_964498005.1 uncultured Oscillospiraceae bacterium
GATCTGATCCTGATGGATGTGCAGATGCCCGTTATGGACGGCTACGCCGCCACCCAGGCCATCCGCGCGCTGGACGATCCAAAGCTGGCCTCCATCCCCATCCTGGCCATGACCGCCAATGCCTTTGAGGAGGATCGTCAGGCAGCCCTTCGCGCCGGCATGAACGGCCATATCGCCAAACCCATTGACATTGACACCCTCTTCGAGACCTTGGACGCGATGATAGATTGACGATAACCCGCGATCGAAGCGGCCGCGTATGAATGGTATACTGATCAAGACGTTTTTTAAGGAGGCAGATTTCCATGAAAGTCCTCATACTCAACGGCAGCCCCCGGCCCGAGGGGAATACATCCATTGCCCTGCGTGAGATGGAACAGATCTTTCAGACCGAGGGCGTGGAGACTGAACTTGTCCAGGTAGGCAACCGGGACATCCGCGGATGCGTGGCCTGCGGCGGCTGCGCCAAGCTGGGCAAGTGCGTCTTTGACGACATCGTCAACGAGCTTGCCCCGAAATTTGAGGCCAGCGACGGCCTGGTGGTGGGCAGCCCGGTGTACTATGCCTCGGCCAACGCCACCCTGGTAGCTCTGCTCACCCGGCTGTTCTACAGCACCCCCTTCGACAAAACCATGAAGGTGGGCGCCGGCGTGGTGGTGGCCCGCCGGGGCGGACTGTCCGCCACCTTTGACGAGCTGAACAAGTTCTTCACCATTTCCGGGATGCCGGTGGCCTCCAGCCAGTACTGGAACAGCGTCCACGGAAGGCTGCCCGGGGAGGCCGCCCAGGACGCGGAAGGGCTCCAGACCATGCGCGCCCTGGCCCGGAACATGACGTTCCTGATGAAAAGCATCGCGCTGGGCAAGGAGCGGTACGGCCTGCCGGAAAAGGAACCCCGTCAGGCCACCCATTTCATTCGGTAACGGCGGCATCATCATCTGGGGCGGCCCCTGTCAGTCGACGGGGCCGCTTGCGATGCAATGCCTCCGCTCAGAATATGCTACGCCGCCTCCGGTGGGAGGCGGCGTATTTTTTAAGCCGCGCGGGCATTCAGATCCCTGTCTGGAGCTGGGCGCCGGTGTAGTAGTGGGCCAGAATGTCCTGCCAGCCGCTGCCCGCTTTCGCCATGGCGTTGGCTCCGTACTGGCTCATGCCCACCCCGTGGCCGTAGCCGGTGACGGAGAAGGTGAACACCCCGTCTTGCTCGCTCACATCAAAGCAGGCGGAGCGCAGGGCGAACAGGTTCCGGGCCGCGCCGCCGGACAGGGACACGCCGCCCACGTCTATGCTGGCCACCCGGCCGGAGGCGGTGCGGGTGAGGTTGGAGAACCATTCTGACGTGGGGCCGGACAGGTCGCACCCCAGTCCCGCCTCATTGACTGTCTTTGTGACCTGGTCGGCGGTCAGGGTGACGGTGGAGCGATAGTTGGGCACTTCGTCCCCCTCGGGGCTGTCCACCGATACCAGGTAGGGGAGCGCTTTCCCCCACACCGCCTCCGCGTCCTCCGTGGCGCCGGAGGCGGAGGAGAAGAACACCGCCTGGATGGGCGCGCCGCCATAGGTGAGCACCTGCCCGTCGGTGTCCGCCACCGCCCCGGCGATTTTGACGGTATAGGTTCCCGCCGTATTCTCCCCCCAGCGCTGGGCGGCGTCCTCGGGGGAGATATACGCCTGACAGCAGG
>CAZCFU010000388.1:0-1681 GCA_964498005.1 uncultured Oscillospiraceae bacterium
TCGGCGAGGGGGCCAAGGCCGCCGCGGGCGACCCGGTGGTGCTGCTGTACAGCGACCCCTCCGCCCTCACCACCCGGCAGTCCATCCGCTCGCTGGAGGCGGAGATCGAGCAGCTCCAATACGCCCAGAGCGACCGCTCCCAGAGCACCGACGCCGCCCGGCTGGACGCCCAGGTCATCTCGTCCATCGTCTCGCTGCGCTCTCTGGCCGCCGGGGGGGATCTGACCCTGCTGGAGGACTCCGCCCTCAATCTGCGCTCCATGGTGTTCCGACGGGACTACAGCTACGGCAGCGCCGAGGCCGCGGGCCAGCTCTCCCAGCTCATCGCGGACAAGCAGTCCCAGCTGGCGGAGCTGAACCGCTCGCTGAACCAGGTGTCCACCACCGTATACGCCCCCACCTCTGGCGTCTTTTCCGCCGGGGTGGACGGCTGGGAGCGGGTCGTCACCCCCGCCATGCTGGACGAGCTCACCGGCGACGGTCTGATCGCCCTCCTGTCGGAAAAGCACAGCCCCGATTCCCTGGCGGTGGGCAAGCTGGTCACCGGCTCCACCTGGTACTTCGCCGCCCTGCTGGACGGCGTCAACACCGGCCTCCAGTCGGGCCGGACGTATACCCTCACCTTTTCCGGGGACTACTTTGGGCAGATCGACATGACCCTGGATCGGATCTCGCTGGAGGGGGAGCGGACGCTGGCCATTTTCTCCTGCCGCTCCCATCTGGCGGACACCGCCATGCTCCGCGTCCAGACGGTGGACGTAGTCGTCCAGCGGCTGGAGGGCATCCGCATCCCCCGCAAGGCCCTGCGGGTCATCACGGAGGAGGTGACCGACGAGGACACCGGCGTCTCCAGCCAGGTGAACCGTTACGGCGTGTTCTCCGTGGTCAGCTCCCAGGCGGAGTGGCAGGAGGTTGAGGTTCTGTACACCGACGACACCTATTATCTGGTCCGTCCCGTGAATCAGGACGCGGCCAAGCGTCTGCGTCCTGGGGACGAGATCATCCTCAATTCCTCCGGCATCTACAACGGAAAGGTGGTGCGATAGTGGACCCGCGGGAAAATATCCAAAAAGTCCGAGCGGGGCTGGACGCCGCCGCCGTGGCCGCCGGCCGGGATCCGGCGTCCGTCACCCTGCTGGCGGCTACCAAGACCCAGAGCTCGGACACCATCCGGGCCGCCATCGCCGCCGGGGTGACGGTGTGCGGCGAGAACCGGGTGCAGGAATTTACCGCCCACCTGGCGGATGATGCCTACCAGGGGGCGGAAGTCCACTTCATCGGCCACCTTCAGACCAACAAAGTAAAATATGTGGTAGGCAAGGTGGCGCTCATCCACTCCGTCTCCTCGGAAAAACTGCTGCGGGCCATTGCCGCCCAGGCGGACAAGCTGGGCGTGATCCAGGACATCCTGCTGGAGGTCAATCTGGCGGGGGAGGGATCCAAGTCCGGCTTCACCCCAGAGGAGGCCCCGGCCGCCGCCAAGCTGGCCGAAGAGCTGGCCGGCGTGCGGCTGCGGGGGCTGATGTGCATCCCTCCCGCCGCGGTCGATCCGGGGGATAACCTCCCTTTTTTTCAAAAATTACATCAGTTGGCTGTTGACATAAGACGGGAAATAGTCCATAATGGTGAAGATATGGACGTGCTTTCCATGGGGATGAGCGGCGATTACGCGGATGCTGTC
>CAZCFU010000389.1:0-1680 GCA_964498005.1 uncultured Oscillospiraceae bacterium
AGGGAGTGCTGGAGGGCTCCAACGCCGATTTGGCGGAGGAGTACACCAAGGTCATCGAATCCCAGCGGGCGTACGGCATGGCGCTGAAGATGGTGCAGACCTCCGATGAGATCGAGGCCACCATCAACGGTCTGCGCAACTAAGGAGGAGTAATGAATGGCGATCAAAAATTATGACGAGCTGAACTCGCTGGAGCTGGATACGCTCCGGGAGGTGGGCAGCATCGGCACCGGCAACGCCGCCACCGCCCTGTCCCAGATGCTGGGGCGCGCGGTGCGCATCGAGCAGCCGGAAGTGCGCATCATGGAATACAACGAGGCCATTGAGTGGATCGGCGGCCCGGAGGAGATCACCGCCGGCGTGCTGGTGAAGCTCAGCGGGCATCTCACCGGTATCATGCTGTCGGTGCAGCCGCTGGAATTTGTCAACATCGTGCTGGAGAGCGTGATGGACAAGACGGTGGGGGAGTACAGCGAGCTCACCGAGATGGAACACTCCGCCCTGGTGGAGGTGGGCAATATCATGATCTCCACCTTCATCAACGCGCTGAGCGGGTTGTCCGGCATGGAGATCAACCTCACCGTGCCCGCTTTCACGGTGGATATGCAAGGGGCGATCCTGGCCGTGCCCATGGCGGAATACGGCGGACAGTCCGACTACATCATGACCATCGGAGGCAATTTTGTCAGTGAGAATAAGCAGGTTCCCTGCCGCCTGCTGATGTCCCCGGATCTCCGGTCTTTGAACGCTCTTTTACGGAAGCTGGGCGTGAGCGATGGCTAGCGACAAGATCACCATCGGCATCGCGGACATGAAGATGGCCAAAGGGGAGGGTATGTTGGTCACCTACGCGCTGGGGTCCTGCATCGGCATCTGCCTGCACGACCCGGCCCTCAAGCTGGGGGCTCTGATCCATATCATGCTGCCGGTCAATATGGAAGCGGGGCGCAAAAACACGATGAAATATGCCGATACCGGGATCAGAGAGACCTTGAAACAGATGGAGGCCATGGGCGCCAACCGCTCCAGGATGACCGCCAAGATCGCCGGCGGGGCCATGATGTTTAAGGATGGCACCGGTTCGCTGGGCAATATCGGCCAGCGGAACATTGAGAGTGTGAAGCTCAACCTGAAAAAGGAGGGCATCCGCCTGCTGAAAGAGGATGTGGGCGGGTCAGTAGCCCGCACCCTGCTTTTTGACGTGAACAGCGGCCTGGGCTGTGTGCGCTGCTACGGCCGGCCGGAGCTTATCATTTGACAGAACAGGGCCCGTCTCGGCGGGCCCCAGATTGAAGGGAGAGTTGGATATGATGGAACAAAGCAAGCAGGGCATTCTGCTGGAGTCCGGCACCAATGAGATCGAAGTGATGAAATTCACCATCGGGGGTAACCTGTACGGCATCAATGTGGCCAAGGTGCTGGAGATCATGATCGCCGAGCCGGTGAAGCCCATGCCTTTGTCCCACCCGGCGGTGGAGGGCATCTTTAAGCCCCGCGACACGGTGATCACGGTGGTGGATCTGCCCAATTACCTGGGCGTGGACAGCCCCAAGAACGAAAAGGACATCTTCATCGTCACCAACTTCAACAAGATGTGCATTGCTTTCCGGGTGCATACGGTGGATCGCATCAGCCGCATCTCCTGGACGGACATCACCAAGCCGGATAAGACCGTGTCCG
>CAZCFU010000390.1:0-1670 GCA_964498005.1 uncultured Oscillospiraceae bacterium
AATATGCTGATATATACAATCCAAACACCGTAATCATGCCTGTCCTGATAGGCCAGATGAAGGAATGTCAGTATGAAGCATACACATACGCCTACGTTGAGAGCAATGGCGCTGACTTTTGCCTTTACTTCGGCTTCCGCCAAATCCTTGTTCTGGTTCTCCTCCCGGCTTTTTGCCAAGATTTCGTCTTTATCCACTACAGCACCCCCAGCACATCGCGCAGATAAAGCACAAAAAAGAACGCGCAGAAGCCCAGGTAGAGCAGGCCCAGCAGCAGCTCGTGGCGCTTGCGGAGCCGGTAGAATTTGACAAAGAACACGGAAGTCAACATAGCCCACATTATGATCCAGACGCTGTAGTCCGGCTTGTCTTGGAAGATGGCGTGGAGGACCGACAGCAGCCCGCTGGCGATCATGCCAATGCCCAAGGCAATGGAGTGGGCCTTGTGCAGCACTTCCAGCTCTACGAGATCCTGATCCCGGTTCTCTTTCCGGCTTCTCGCCAAAATTTCGTCTTTGTCCATAAGGCAAACCTCCCAAACCGTATTGCCAAGTTTACTTGGTATAGCTATCATAGCACTGCCAAGTTTTATTGTCAAGCTATTTTGCAAAGTTTTCTTGGCAAAGATACAATGGAGGTGCGATGGTGCCGCACCTCGCTCCGTATGCGTCGGACTGTGAAGGCGCTGCCAGGAGTGCTACCTATGATCTGTTCCAGAGCCTGGGCAGGCCCCTGTGGGCCGGAAATCGAAGTGAGCTCTATTCGCAAAGCCGCGATAGCCGGATTCAAAGGCTCATGTCCGGGCGCGGTACAGGGATACCTAAGGGGCGGAGCCCCTTAGGCGCGTTCTTTGTCCACTTTCTGTCGCGTGACAGAAAGTGGGCCCCCGGAGGGCGTGGGGCCTACAGGCCCTCCAAATACGCCCCCACGTCAAAGGGCTCCAGAGGGCTGTCCTTTCGTAAGTACAGCGGGTGGTGGGGGTGTCCCGCCTTTGTCCGTTTCCCGGCGGAGAACCAGCGGGCATTCCGCTTTTCTCCCACGGCGATCATGTCCCGGACGCACTGGGGCAGGTAGTCCCGCTTTTCGATGACCGCCCCCCAGGCCGCCCACACCGCCGGCGCGCCTGCCCTGTCCAGGGACAGGGCATAATCAAAGGCCCGCATATTCTCGGCGTGGAGGGCGTTGTTGCGGGAGCGCTCCATGTCCTCGGGCCGGGTGGCCCGCTGGGCGTAGACGTTGAACATGATGAAGCTGTCATAGCCGTTGTGCAGGGCCACCCGCTCCACGGATTTCAGCGTGTTGTCCAGGTCGCCGGGGGCGGCGGTGGAGGGGTTTACCCCCACGCAGATCAGGGGCTTTTCCCCCCGTGTACCCAGGATGTACCGATACTCCCCGTAATGATTGGGCACATAAAGCCATTTCGTAATATCGTAATCAGGGGAGGGAGCCAGCGCCCCGGCCAGGGCGTCGTCGAACCGGATCACCTCCAGCAGGGCGGTGTCACCGCTTGGAATGTGCATAAAATCACCTCATTGGATATATTACAAAAGCCCGTTGCGGGAAATCCTGCATTGTGGTATGATATCGAAATCAATTCCAGTCAACGGAGGTACGGCGATGGAACAAAAAAATATCCAGCCCATGACCCCGGAGCGCCGGCACCGCATCGG
>CAZCFU010000391.1:0-1649 GCA_964498005.1 uncultured Oscillospiraceae bacterium
CCAGGTAGGAGTTGATATTCACCCGGTTGTAGAACCAGCTGTTGCTGGGGTGGTCGCCGGAGGTCTGGTAGCCCTGGCTTTTCAGATACCACACATAAGACGAGGTGTTGGCGCGGTAATTGATGTCGCTGGGGGCTATGCCGGTGAGGAAGGCCCGCTCGGTGTCCACAGTGCCCCCGGCAAAAATGTTGGTCAGCAGGTTCCCGGTGTAGCTCTCCGCCTCCAGGTCGTGGTAGACGGCGTACACGTCCTGTTGGAATTCGATGCTCTCATACACGGAGAAATCGGCAAACGCCTCCAGCATGACGCCCACGATATTGACCTTCTTGTCCTCCGGGATGTCGGCGTCCTGGTATTCCGCCAGCAGGGCGGCGGCCTCCCGCTCCGAGTAGCCCTCCGGCGGGGAGGGCATGGCGGTCTTGACGCTGTGGAGGAAGGGATACATCAGCCCCCGGGAGATATACTGCTGGGTGGCGGACCACGGGTTGATGTGATCCGTATTGGCGTTTTTGTTATAGGTATCGTCGCTGCCGTACACCGGGATCAGGGCGAGGGAGGCCGCCAGCGCGGCCGCCGCGATCCCGCCCCGGACGGGGAGGCGCGGCCTGCCCCGGGCCAGCAGGAACAGCGCTATCCCGGCCGCGAGGACGGGCAGCAGCGCCATCGCCAGCTTGCGGTCCAGGAACAGGTGGTATTTCCCCGCCATCTTCCCCGCCTCCCCCAGGATGAGCAGGTCGGAGGCCAGGACGGGGTCGTCCCGGAACACCAGCTTGTAGTAGTTGCCCAGGGACAGCCCCAGCACGGGCAGGGCGGCGATCAGGTAGGCCGCCCAGGCCCGGCCCGTGGCGGCGTACAGCAGCGCCATCAGCAGCAGCGGGGGCAGCAGGTTGAGGGCCACCAGCGCCGGATGGCGCAGATAATCCATGAACATCACCTTCGCGCTGGCGTTGCCGGTGGCCAGCAGCAGGGACGCCAGCCCCAGTACCACCGCCGCCCCGGCGGTGAGCAGGGCGTTCCACAGCCAAAATACCACCCTCTGCCGGGAGGTGAGCGTTTCCTCCGGCCGGGTCTGGAACAGGAAATATGAGAAAAAGCGTTTCATTTGCGGCCTCCAATCATGAACAGCCTGAGCCTGCCCCTATAAAACGGGGAAGGGCTTCTCCGCGATCAGCATAGTATATCATAAATGCCCCCGGAATGCACCGGGGGCACTTACTTTTTTACAATTTTTTAATATGCCAGCTTCTCGTCCAGCCAACCCTTGAGCTGGTCGATGGGCACCCGGACCTGCTCCATGGTGTCCCGATCCCGGATGGTGACGGCGTGGTCGGCGGGGGTCTTGTCGTCGCCCACGGTGGCGAAGTCCACGGTGACGCAGTAGGGGGTGCCAATCTCGTCCTGCCGGCGGTAGCGCTTGCCGATGGAGCCGGCGTCGTCATAGTCCACCATGAACCACTTGGACAGCTCGGCCTGGATCTCCTTTGCCTTGTCGCCCAGCTTCTTGCTCAGCGGCAGCACCGCGCACTTGAAGGGGGCCAGGGCGGGGTGCAGGTGCAGCACGGTGCGCACGTCGTTCTTCTCGGCGTCCACCACTTCCTCGTCGTAGGCGTTGCACAGGAAGGCCAGCAGCATCCGCTCCACGCCCAGGG
>CAZCFU010000392.1:0-1642 GCA_964498005.1 uncultured Oscillospiraceae bacterium
TCCCTCATCATCTACCACCCCGTGCGGCGGATGGACAACGGCATCACCATCGTCACCAACGGCGACCAGACCGACACCATCCGGGACAACATCCTGGCGGGCCACTGCTACCGCCACGCCCTAAACACCCGCACCTTCGAGCCAGACGGCCCCAACTACACCCCCCGCATCTCCGGCGTGGTGAAGCCCAACGGCTCCTATGACCTGTCCATCCTCAAGAGCCTGGACGGCGACCCCTCCTGCGCCTGCCGGTACTTCTACGAGTACGAGGCCCCCAAGGCCGGGGTGGGCCACTTCATCCACACCTATGAGAGCGACGGCGATCCCCTGCCCTCCTTCCTTGGGGAGCCCCGGATGGTGTCCATCACCGCCCCTGATGCGGAGACCCTGGCGGGCGACCTGTGGCTGGCGCTGAACGACGACAACAAGGTGTCGCTGTTCGTGCGGTATATCGACCTGGAGACCGGGGACGACGAGACTTCCATCATCAATAAGCACTGGTAAGGAGGAGGTTTGAACATGACCGAACTCGAATTGAAATACGGCTGCAACCCCAACCAAAAGCCCGCCCGCATCTTCATGGAGAACGGCGAGCTGCCCCTGGAGGTGCTCAACGGAAAGCCTGGGTACATCAACTTCATGGACGCGCTGAACTCCTGGCAGCTGGTCAAGGCCCTGAAAAAGGCCACCGGCCTGCCCGCCGCCGCCTCCTTCAAGCACGTCTCCCCCGCCGGGGCGGCCCTGGGCCTGCCCCTGAGCGACGTGGAGCGGCACATCTACTTCGCCCCCGAAGGAGAGCTGTCCCCCATCGCCTGCGCTTATATCCGGGCCCGGGGCGCTGACCGCCTGTGCTCCTTCGGCGACTGGGCGGCGCTGTCCGACGTGTGCGACGCGGATACCGCCCGGTTCCTGGCCCTGGAGGTGTCCGACGGCGTCATCGCCCCGGGCTACACCGAAGAGGCACTGGAAATTCTCAAGACCAAGCGCAAGGGCGGCTACAACGTGGTGAAGATCGACCCAGAGTATGTTCCCGACCCCATCGAGCGGCGGAACATCTTCGGCATCACCTTCGAGCAGGGGTACAATGATCTGGCTATCGACGAGAAGATGCTGGAGAACATCGTCACCCAGAACAAGGATCTGCCCCAGCAGGCCAGACACGATATGATCCTGTCCCTCATCACGCTGAAGTACACCCAGTCCAACTCGGTGTGCTACGTGAAGGACGGCATGACCATCGGCGTGGGCGCGGGCCAGCAGAGCCGCATCCACTGCACAAGGCTTGCGGGCAACAAGGCAGACATCTGGTGGCTGCGGCAGCATCCGAAGGTGCTGGGCTTGCAGTTCGTGGACGGCATCCGCCGCCCCGACCGGGACAACGCCATCGACCTGTACATCTCCGACGAGCACGACGACGTGCTGGCCGAGGGCGTGTGGCAGAACACCTTTAAAGTCAAGCCCGAGGTACTTACCGAGGAAGAGAAAAAGGACTGGATCGCCCAGATGTCCGGCGTGACGGTAGGCTCCGACGCCTTCTTCCCCTTCGGGGACAACGTGGAGCGGGCCTTTAAGTCCGGCGCCAAGTACATCGCCCAGCCCGGCGGCTCCATCCGGGACGACCAGGTCATCGCCACCGCCGACA
>CAZCFU010000393.1:0-1639 GCA_964498005.1 uncultured Oscillospiraceae bacterium
CTTTAAAAAGGGCCGGGTGCGGGTGCTGGCCGCCACCGACATCGCCGCACGGGGCATCGACATCGATCAGCTCCCCTATGTGTTCAACTACAACCTGCCCGACGTGCCGGAGACTTACGTCCACCGCATCGGCCGCACCGGCCGGGCGGGCCGCGAGGGGGAGGCCATCTCCTTCTGCCAGTTCGACGAGAAGGATGAATTGCGCGCCATCGAGAAGCTGCTGGGGAAACCGATCCCGGTGGTGGAAAACCACCCCTTCCCCATGGAGAACTTTGACCCGCCCCAGAAGGACAAGCGGGGCCGGCCCGTTAATTCCGAGGATGCCGAGGCCCGGGCCGCCGCCAAGGAAAAACGCCGCCAGAAGGACGCGGAAAATAAGGCGAAGGCCGAGGAACGGAAGAAAGCGGCGGCTCAGGCGGCGCTGTCCCCTGTCCCTGTGGCGCCTGTCCCCGCGGAGGGGACAGACGCGCCCAAAAAGAAAAAGCGCCGCCGCAAAAAAAGCGGCGGAGGTCAGACTGTCCAGACAGATGCCCCGGCGGTCCAGGCCATGGCCCCCGTCAAGGAGGAGCCGCTGGTTTTGCGCGATAAGCCGGTTGGCCGGGGTGTGCGCCAGGGGCGGCTGGAGGACACCCTCCCCGACGACCCCGCCATGCCCGTCACCGACTTCTACAAGCCCAATCCCCTGGATTCCGACGTGATCATGGACGCCACCGCACGGCTGCTGGCCCCCCGGCGGCCCGCCCCCCGGCCCCAGATCCAGGCTGAGAACCAGCAGAAGCCTCAGGCCCAGAAGAAGCAGGAAAAAGCGCAGGTGCAAAGGCCCGCCCAGCCCAAGCCCCGCCGCCAGGGCAAAAAGCAGGGCGCGCCCGCCCAGCCCGCCAAGGAACCCGTCCTGCCCCCCTCCCTGGCCGGGAAGAAAAAGCGCCGCCGGGACGACCGGCCCCGGCCCATCGAGGCCCCTTTGCGCTCCGACCGGCAGAAGGACTCCACCCAGCACAAGAGCCTGATGCGGCCCTATTACCTCCATGACGACGACTGAGCGGGAGGGCGCGCCCCGCCGGAGGCCGCGCCGGAAGCGCCGCCACCCCCTGCGGTGGATCGTCGGTCTGGCGGTGCTGGCCCTGGGTGGCTGGGCCTGGTTCCAGTGGCAGTGCTGGGGGCTCCAGGTCACCCACACCGAGGCGGCGCTGGATAGACTGCCGGCGGAGTTTGACGGATACAAGATCGTCCACCTGTCCGACCTCCACGGCCATGAGTACGGGGAGGGCAGCGAAAAGCTGCTGAGCCTGGTGCGGGAGCAGAAGCCAGACCTCATCGTGATCACCGGCGACCTCATCGACCAGGAGAGCCAGCTCCAGATGATCCCCGCCCTGGCGAAGGGACTGGCGGCCGTCGCGCCCACCTATTACGTCACCGGCAACCACGAGTGGGGGCTGGGCACGGGGACGGTGAGGGAACTGAAAAATCTGCTGTCCCAGTGCGGGGTGACGCCGCTGTCCAACCAGTACGAACTGCTGGAGCGGAACGGGGCGCAAATTGTGCTGGCCGGGGTGGACGACCCCAACGGCTACGCAGACCAGACCACCCCGGAGGAGCTGTATGCCCGGATCGAAAACAATGCCCCCGGCCTGTTCACCCT
>CAZCFU010000394.1:0-1638 GCA_964498005.1 uncultured Oscillospiraceae bacterium
ACGGCTCTTTGCAGCTCCATGAGGTCTATGACCGGCAGGGCGTGGCAAAGGTCAATGTGCTGGATGGCTGTTTCGTGGAGCTGTCGAAAGTGTTCAGTGAGGAACAGTGATGGACGATTTCGATGACTTTCTGGCCGAGCAGATGAAAGATCCCGAGTTTAGGGCAAAACGGGAAGCCATTCAGCCAGAGTTTGCGGCAGCTCAGGCAAAAATCGACGCACAAAAGGAAGCTGTGACAGGGGAAAATCAGTAGTATAGTGGAGGGCTGGGGAAGCAGCCCCCCGGCCCTCTTTTTTCCCTTGTTTTTTCCCTTTAGGCGGTATAACCCCATTGCACACGATTTATTTAAGCAACGGAAAAAGTCTCTTGATTTTGGAATTTTCATACAGTGTTGTACCATATTTTACGGTATTTAATGCAAACCCAATAATTCGAATCCTTCCTCCGCTGCCAAAGGAACACCGCAGCATACAGTTGCGGTGTTCCTTATTTTATTGATACTTGGGATTTTTTCAGCAAACACTTGCAAACTGCTGCCATATTGGGTATACTATATTCGTTCGACAAAAACTGCAAGGAGGTTATCCGAACATGGCTCAAATTACAAAGGATACCATCATCGGCGATATTCTGGACATCGCGCCTGACACCGCCCCCATTTTCCTGTCCATTGGTATGCACTGCCTGGGCTGCCCGTCTTCCCGCGGGGAAACCGTGGAGCAGGCATGCATGGTTCATGGGGTGGATGTGGACGCTCTGCTGGACAAGCTGAACGCCACCATCGCCTGATTGGCACGTCTGAAAAGAGCGGAATTTCCGCTCTTTTCGTTTATTTCTGGAAAGCAGGAGAGAGGATATGGAACTGACGCCCAGACTTCAGGCTATCGCTCAGCAGGTGCCTCAGGGTGCGAGACTGGCCGATGTGGGCACGGATCACGGCTACCTGCCGGTTTGGCTGCTGTTGAATGACCGTATTGAAACAGCCATTGCCGCCGACCTGCGGGAAGGGCCGCTGAACCGGGCCAAGGAAACTGCCCAGCAGTATAGACAGAGCGAAAAAATCTCCTTTCGCCTATGCGACGGCCTGACTGGCATAGTTGGGGATGAAGTGGACACAGTGGTGATCGCCGGAATGGGCGGAGAAACCATCATCTCTATTTTAGAAGCCGCACCCTGGACGTGCCAGGACAAGCTGCTGTTTTTGCAGCCTATGACAGGAATGCCTCAGCTGCGCCTGTGGCTCCAGAGCCATGGTTACGCCATCCTCAGTGAGCAAATTGTCCGTGAAGGGAAAAGGCTCTATAGTATTTGGAGTGTTAGGGGCGGTTGGATGGAGCCCCTATCTCCGGCGGAGCTTTGGGCAGGGAAGAATAGCTGCGATCCACTCCGGTCAGACTATCTAACCATGATTGAGGAGAAGGCCGCAAAAGCCCTGCGGGGACAGCTAGCCGCTCATAAGCCGGACCAGACCGCTATTGCGGAACTGGAGGAGGTACTATCCGGGCTGCGTGAGATGAAAAAGGAGTTGAGATCCATGACTACAGTGGGTGAAGTGTTTGCTTTTTTGCAGGAGAAGGCTCCATTTGAGCTGCAGGAGGGGTTTGACAACGCCGGTTTCCTGGTTGGCAGGGAAGAGGC
>CAZCFU010000395.1:0-1638 GCA_964498005.1 uncultured Oscillospiraceae bacterium
TCGTCCCCGAAGAACTCCACCCGGATGGCGGTGTCCTTCCAGTAGGCGGGCCAGATCTCCACGGTGTCCCCCCGCACCCGGAACATATTGCGCTCAAAGGCGATGTCGTTGCGCTCGTAACGGATAGACACCAGCTTTTTCAGCAGATCCTCGATCTTGATGACCGTCCCCACCCGCAGGGCCACCATCATCTTGCCGTAGTCCTCCGGCTCGCCCAGGCCGTAGATGCAGGACACGGAGGACACCACGATCACATCCCGCCGCTCCAGCAGGGACGCCGTGGCGGACAGCCGCAGCCGGTCGATCTCCTCGTTGATGGAGGAGTCCTTTTCGATGAAGGTGTCGGTGTGGGGGATATACGCCTCGGGCTGGTAGTAATCGTAATAGCTGACGAAATATTCCACCGCGTTGTTGGGGAAGAACTCCCGGAACTCGGCGCAAAGCTGCGCGGCCAGGGTCTTGTTGTGGGCCAGCACCAGGGTGGGCCGCTGGACGGCCTCGATGACCTTGGCCATGGTGTAGGTCTTGCCCGAGCCGGTGACGCCCAGCAGGGTCTGCTCGTCCAGGCCGTTCTCGATGCCCGCCGCCAGGGCGGCAATGGCCTCCGGCTGGTCGCCGCTGGGGACGTATTCTGAAACCACTTCAAATTTTGGCATAAGCTATCCCCCATAACCATGTATCATAATTCGCCGGCGACCAGCAGCGGGCCTATGGCCCGCCGCCGCGAATGCGGCGTACGAGTGTTTTGACGCAAGTCAACAGCCTGTTCTTATCATAGAACGAACGTTTTAATATGTCAACCCTGTTTTTGGACAAATATCCGACGGGAATAAGCATATTATTATATCATGCCCGCCTATGGACGGCAAGGTGCTTTTGCGGGGAGAAATCTTTCAATTGTATAAAGAAAATCCCGGCAGGAGGACGGCGCTGGGAAGGGTCCCGGTCAGACCCTTCCAAAATCGGACCGGGAAGAGGGCCGGATTTTCGTTATTTTTTTCTCAATCTCGCCTTGCGTTTTGCGTTTTAAGGTGCTATAGTGTGTACCGCTCAAAAGCCACGCGGGCCCGTTGGCGCGAATACGGGTCCGCACTTTTTTTATCATGATCGAGGTGTCTCTCATGGAAACTATTCTGATCCAGCTCTCCTTCTCCATGGTAGGCGGGCTGCTGATGTCCCGTTTGGCCAAGCTGCTCAATCTCCCCGCCGTCACGGCCTACCTGGTGGCGGGGCTGCTGCTGGGCCCCTACTGCCTGGGCGCGCTTCAGCTGACGCCCCTGGGCTTCACCACCGCCGAGTCGGTGGCCAGCCTGGATATCATCTCCCAAGTGGCGCTGGGTTTCATCGCCTTCACCATCGGCAACGAGTTCCGCCTGGAGCAGCTGAAGAGCATGGGAAAACAGGCCATCACGGTGGGCATTCTTCAAGCCGTGATCACCACCGCCCTGGTGGACGCGGCCCTGGTGGCGCTCCACTTCATCAACCCTGATTTCATCTCCATTTCCTCCGCCATTACCTTAGGCGCCATCGCCGCCGCCACCGCCCCCGCCGCCACCCTGATGGTGGTGCGGCAGTACAAGGCGGACGGCCCGCTGACCAAGCTGCTGCTGCTGGTGGTGGCCATCGACGACGCGGTGG
>CAZCFU010000396.1:0-1629 GCA_964498005.1 uncultured Oscillospiraceae bacterium
CACTGAATATCCAGAGAAAATCATCGCTGACTTTGGAGAAAGCTGTACTTTGGGACGCCCCCATCTCCAGATTTTCCTCCACCGTCATCTGCTGGAAGACGCGCCGACCTTCGGGGACGTGGGCCATGCCCAGCTTCACCACCTTGTGGGCGGGGATGGAGGCCAGATTTTTGTCCAGGAACTCGATGGAGCCGGTGCGGGAGTGGAGCAGGCCGCACACCGTGTTCAGAATGGTGGACTTGCCCGCGCCGTTGGCGCCGATGAGGGTGACGATCTCGCCGTCGTTCACCTCAAAGGACACGCCCTTGATGGCGTGGATGGCGCCGTAGTAGACGTTGATATCGTTGACTTTCAGCATTCTCGCGCCCTCCTCACTGCTGCTTGCCCAGATAGGCCTCGATGACCGTGGGGTTGGACTGGATCTCCTCCGCGGTGCCCTTGGCGATGATCTGACCGAAATTGAGCACGCAGATGCCCTCGCAGATGCCCATGACCAGGCTCATGTCGTGCTCGATGAGCATGATGGCGATCTGGAAGGTGTCCCGGATCTTGACGATGTTCTCCATCAGCTCGGCGGTCTCGGAGGGGTTCATGCCCGCCGCCGGCTCATCCAGCAGCAGCAGGGACGGATTGGTGGCCAGCGCCCGGACGATCTCCAGCCGCCGCTGGGCCCCGTAGGGCAGGGAGCCGGCCTGGTGATCCGCCAAGTCCTGCATATCGAAGATGGACAGCAGCTCCAGCGCCCGCTCGTGGGCGGCCTTCTCCCGCCGCCAGTACTTGGGCAGGCGGAGGACGCCGGAGAACATGGAGTATTTCTCCTGGTTGTGGAGGCCGATCTTCACGTTGTCCTCCACGCTCAGATTGTTGAACAGCCGGATGTTCTGGAAGGTGCGGGCGATGCCCATGCGGTTCATCTGGGCGGGGGTCTTGCCGTGGGTGTCCATCCCGTCCACCAGGATGGTGCCCCGGGTGGGCTGGTACACCTTGGTGAGCAGGTTGAACACGGTGGTCTTGCCCGCGCCGTTGGGGCCGATGAGGCCCGCGATCTCGGTGCGGCCCACGGTGATGTTGAACTCGTTCACGGCGGTGAGGCCGCCGAAGTCGATGCCCAAGTGGCTGCACTCCAGGATGGGGGCCTTGCCCAGATCCCGCTCCGGGATGATGGACACGCTGGGCACGGGCACCATTTTGCCCTTTTCAAACTGTTTTTTCTCAGCCATTTTCCTCGGCCCCCTTTCCCCTGGGCATGATCCGGCCCGCCAGCCCCTTGAGCTTGTCGCTGTTGGTCACCAGCATCACCAGGATCATCACGATGGCGTACACCAGCATCCGATAGTCCCGCAGCTCCCGCATGGCGGGGGTCTCGGGGAGGACGGTGAGGAAGGTGGCCGCCAGGATGGAGCCCCACATCTTGCCCTGCCCGCCCAGCACCACGAACACCAGGATCAGGATGGACATATTGAAGTCAAACTTGGACGCGGTGATGGTGTTCTGCCCCAGGGCGAACAGGGTGCCCGCCGCGCCCGCCATGGCGGCGGAGGTGACGAAGGCCATCAGCTTGTACTTGGTCACGTTGATGCCCACGCTCTCGGCGGCGATGCGGTTGTCCCGCAGGGCCATGATGGCCCG
>CAZCFU010000397.1:0-1624 GCA_964498005.1 uncultured Oscillospiraceae bacterium
ATGGCGATCTGCACCTCGGGGGAGCCGGTGTCGGTCTCGTGGGTGCGGTTGGCCTCAATGACGGCCGTCTTCTGGTCTTTGCGGATCATGGGTAATTCCACCTTTCTTTTTGATTGCCCTGCCGCTGGGTCATGGGCGGGTGAAAGCCCCGCGGTGAGCGGGCTTTGCCCCAAAACTAAGCAGGCGGGCGGCGTCCTATCGGACGTTCTGCCAAAGCATATCATAGTTTAGCCAATTTGTAAAGGAAAATTTCCCGTTTTCCGCCTTTTTGATATCCTGTACAAGGCACACCGCACGAAAAGCGCTACCTTAACATAAAATGGACGGAGAAAGCCCGCGCGGCAGCCCCGGAAAAGCTGCCGCGCGGGCCGGTATCATCTGGGAATCGGGTAACCGAAGGTGACCGGCGCCACCCCAGGATGGAGGGCGGAGAAGGTATACCCAGCCGCCTGATACCCCTCGATGACGGCGGGGAGGGCGTCCGCGGTGGTGCCACGGGCGGCGCTGTCATGGGCGAGGACCACCACCAGATCCCGGCCGATCCCCCGCAGGCAGTCGGCGGCGATATTGGCGGCGGGGCGGGGGGTGTTGGTGGCGTCCTGGGCGGAGGTATTCCAATCGAAGTAGACGAAGCCCCGGCGGGTCATCTCCGCGATGATCTCCTGATATATCCCCCGGTCATAGCCGTTGATGCTGCCGCCGGGGAAGCGGTACACCGACGGGTAGACCCCGGTGACCTCATAGATCCACTGGTACAGGCGGTAAAATTCGTCCAAAAACGCCTCTACCGAGGCGTATACTTTTTTGTAGTCGTGGCTCCAGCTGTGCATAGCCAGGGTATGGCCGCCGGCCGCGATGTCCCGCATCCGCTGCTGGCTGGCCGCGCCGGTGGCCATGCTGCCCACGATGAAGAAGGTGCCCTTGATGCCGTACCGGTCCAGGGTGGCCAGCACCCGGTCGGTGTTGGCGGAGGGGCCGTCGTCAAAGGTGAGGCAGCAAACCCTGCCCCCGGTGACCGTCTCCCCCGTCCACTCGGGGGCGTAAAAATCGGGGTAGAGCTGGGTGTACTCAGGCGTTGTGCCCTCCGGGGCGGCCACGGAATATTCCGCCAGAAAGTCGATGGTGTTCCGGGCCTGGGCCAGCTCGTCCTGGGCCGCCGCCAGGTCGGACTGCGTCCGCTCCAGCAGCTGACGCATATAGTCCCTGCTCGCGTTCAGCAGGGCGATGTTGCGCTGCCGCTCCATGGAGCCGGCATAAAAGAAAGCCGCCAGTCCCCCCAGCACCGCGGCCAGGGCCAGGGCGGCGAAAAACAGGGGCTTGAAAATAGTCCGGGAGGGCGGCGCGCCGCGTTCTGGATCGCCCGCAGATGGAGCGGCGTCCTCCGCCGCGTCCGGATGGGTATTGTGGTCGGTGATGCGCTCCATGTA
The DNA here is from genome assembly GCA_964498005.1 of uncultured Oscillospiraceae bacterium. Lineage (GTDB taxonomy): Bacteria > Bacillota > Clostridia > Oscillospirales > Oscillospiraceae > Enterenecus. The sequence continues at coordinate 1,428 of CAZCFU010000397.1, forward strand.
GGCTCCTCCCCCTGTTTTCGTTGGCTGGAACTCAGTATAGGTCGAATTTTGTCGAAAGTCAATGGAGGGTACTGCATTGTAAATCAACTGTAACCAGTGGATATTTTCCGTTTCCGGTTTGTAACGCGGCCGGCCCGGGACGGGCAAAAAAACAGCGTGCCGGACGGATTTTCCGGCACGCATGGGGTCATGTTGAT
>CAZCFU010000398.1:0-1620 GCA_964498005.1 uncultured Oscillospiraceae bacterium
AGGACTCGCCCAGAACCAGCAGATTCTCCCGCCCGGTCTGCCCGGTGGAAAAGATCACCTCGCCGCTGTCCCAGCCGTAGAACGCGCCGTAGCCGGGGACGCCCCCCTGTCCGGCGAAAAACGCATCCTGCGCGCCGTAGTCGCCGGGGTAGCCGTTCACCGTGATATCCATGTGGGGGAACTCAAAGGGGTAGGCGAGGAAGGGCTCACGGAACGCGGAGGTGATCCCCACGGCCTTGGAGCCGGAGAACGTTCCCAGCTCCACAGCGCTTCCGGCGGGGGACAGCGGGACGCCCTCCGCGCCCAGCAGCTCCAGGAGCTGGGTGTAACCCCGGTAGGAGCCGTCCAGGTTCCAGTGGTGGTCGGTGCGGTAGAACCAGGCGCTGAACTGGTCGAAGCTGTCCACGGCAAACCGGCCCAGCCGGTCCGGCTCCAGCTCCAGGCGGTCAAAGAGGTGATCGCAGGCGGGGACTTTCTCCCCGGTCTCAAAGTTGATGTCGGTGTCCTTCTCAATATAATAGACGTAAAAATCCAGCTCCGGGTGGGCGGCAAAATATTCGTTGTAGTTGTCCGCCTTTTTCTCCAGCGGCTGGGTCAGGTCGGAGAGCTCCCTGGGGGAATAGGTGATGTACCGGTTGAACACCAGGAAGCCCATATAGTTCACATATTGCCCCTCGCACCTGGACAGGATGGGATCGGCCGCCGCCTTGAGGTAGTAGGACGAGGCGCGGTGGAACACCTTTTTGTACATCTCGGCCAGCTGCACCTGGTCGGACAGGGCGGCGTCCACGCTGTCCTGGAAGGAGCCGTCCAGCCAGCCCGACAGGGTGAGGGGGGCCAGCTTTTCCGCGTAGCGGTTTTCATAGGTGTTGATCTCCTTGGGAAGGAACACCGTCCGCCCCAGCCCCGCCAGCAGCAGGACCAAAATGAGCCCCACAAAGGCGGCATTGATTGCTTTTTTTGTCAAGGACTTCCACCCTCCTTCGCGTGAAAAAAGCCTGTATCCAAGCCTACCCGGCCGCGGATACAGGCTCCAGATTTTTCTGACAGTCTACGGTGACGACCCTAACAATCCACAGTGATGTTGTCCGTACCGTGGGCCTCAAACTCGTCGATGTAAGCGTCGATGCGCTGGGCCAGCTCATCGTAATTGCTCTCGTCGATGGGCACGTCGTCCATGTCCCGGCGGGCCAGATCCTCCGCCAGGATCTCAAAAAAGACGTTGTTCTCGTACTCCATGATGGCCTCATGGATCCCCCCCTCGGCAAAGGCCCTGGAGGGGATGATCTCCCCCTGGTAGGTCTCGGCCAGCGTGGGCATGCCCTCCTGGGCGGCCCTGGCGAACAGCAGGCTCTCCACCTCGTCATAGTCCTTGAAGCGATCCTCCCCGCGGGTGGAATTGAGGATCCAGTTTCCGATGTATACCATGTCCAGCAGCCGGCGCAGCTGCTTGCGCGTCAGTTCCAGTTCCATCCTTAGCCCTCCTTCGGCTGAACTCAACTCTATATTATACGATCCCATCCCCGCTTGTCAATGGGCATACTTGGCGCTTCTCCCTCATAGCGGATGTCCTTCCCGCCCAGAGGGCGGGAAGGATGGAAATGGCGGCATACTTGGCGC
>CAZCFU010000399.1:0-1604 GCA_964498005.1 uncultured Oscillospiraceae bacterium
TAACTAACTATAAAAAGTCAAGTATTTTTCAACAAAAATTTCAGAAGGTAAAAAAGGGCATAGCAAATCAAGCCCCCCGAGGGAGCTAAAAATTCGAAAAGGATATTGGTCAGCGGATTAGCAATGGATTGTAGGGGATGTTCCTGGTTTGGAGCGTATAGATTACACGCAGCAACTTTTTGGCAACATGCGTCATGGCGACGCGGTGGGACTTTCCCTCTGCCCGCTTTTTGGCATAGTATTCTGCAAAGACAGGCTCATTCGTAACCAGCGGCAGACAGCAGTTCATAAGGGCGCACCTGAGATTTGAAGAACCGTGCTTCACCATGCGTCCAGTGGATTCGGACTGGCCAGATTGGAAATAACCTGGCTCCAAACCAGCGAAGGAGAGCATTTTAGAAGGATTTTTGAACTTACCAAAGTCGCCATATTCCGAGAGGATCACAGCGGCAGACAGTGCCCCAATGCCGGGGATGGAGAGGATGGGCGGATCGATGCCATTGACGCACTCCTCGATCTGCCGCTCTAGCTCATCAACCTTGGAGTCCAGCTGCGCGTACAGCTCCAGCAGGACGGACATTTGGTGGAGCAGGAAGTCGCTGGTGTTGCCAACCGTGTTCTTGGCCAGGGCTTTCAGACGTACAAAATCGTTCAATGTGAATTTTCCCCGAGAGAGCTTGCGTAAAGGCTCATAAGACCGGGAATTCATATTGGCAATACGTTCCGGGGACTGATAAGTAGCAAGGATATGCAACGCAGTGACAGAAAACCGGTTTTTAAAGAATGGCTTGAACTCAGGGAAAACCTTGTCGAGTACGTTGGTCAAGTCTACCAATTGGCGGCTTCTCTGGTGAATCAGGCTGTTCCTGAACCGTGTGAGGGATTTGAGCTTGTCCAAGCGATAGAACGAAGGCGGATAAGGCCGATATTCTACTGTCATTAGATAGCGGGCAATGTTGTGCGCGTCAATAGGATCTGTCTTTGTGTTCCTAAGCGTTTTGCTGCCGACAAATCGGGAAACAAGGAGCGGGTTGAACTCCATGAAAGAGAAGCCATTGGATTCCAGAAACAACTTCAAATTTTGCCCATAGTGGCCGGTGGCCTCAAATCCGATCCTCATGTCACCCTTCAGGCTGTGCAGCTTGTCCCTAAGTTGAGAAAAGCCCTCGCAGTCATTGCTGAACGACCACGAGGGCAGGATCGTGTCGCCGATCTCATCAATGACGACGCAGTCGTGCTTAAACTTGGAAATGTCGATACCTACAAAATACATGGTGTCCTCCTTTCAATTTTCGCACTGCTGTTTCCACAGCCGACCTGCCCTTGTACTTACGCGAATGTAAACGTCTAAGCGTTAACTAACTAATCACCATTTCAGGCAAGTCACTGTGGTTTGAGTTACCTCCAAACAGTCAAGCTGTATGCTATGAGATACAAATCCACAGTGCTTATCCTGATTATATTGCAGGTAGCTACTCCTGCCATATAACATCTTTAAAGAAAGGAGAAATAATGAAAACCACCCCTTTCGAGATGGTTTTCATTATACGTAATCTATGGAATTTTTCACTTCTGCCATTGACACTATGAAGGTTACTGTGGTC
>CAZCFU010000400.1:0-1594 GCA_964498005.1 uncultured Oscillospiraceae bacterium
CTACCCCGAGGGCCTCAACCCCGTCAAAATCTACGTGGAGGACGAGGACGTGCGCGCCGTCAAGGGCGGCACCGGCTTCACCAAGTGCGGCGGCAACTACGCCGCCTCCATCCGCGCCGGGGAGCGGGCGGAGGAGCAGGGCTTCTCCCAGGTGCTGTGGCTGGACGGCGTCCACCGCAAGTACATTGAGGAAGTGGGCTCCATGAACGTGATGTTCAAGATCAACGGCACCGTCATCACCCCGGAGCTCACCGGTTCCGTCCTCCCCGGCATCACCCGCAAGAGCTGCCTGGAGCTGATCCGCGGCTGGGGCATCCCGGTGGAGGAGCGGCTCATCTCCGCCCAGGAGCTGTTCGATGCCGCCCAGGCGGGTACACTGGAAGAGGCCTGGGGCACCGGCACCGCGGCGGTGGTATCCCCCATCGGCCTGCTGGCCTGGGAGGATCGCAAGGAGACCGTCAGCGGCGGGAACATCGGCCCGCTGACCCAGAAGCTGTACGACACCCTCACCGGCATCCAGTGGGGCACCGTGGAGGACAGCCACAGCTGGATCGTGCCCGTGGAGTAAGCAAAAAAGGGCGGAGCCCCGGTCATTCGACCAGGGCTCCGTTTTTGTTGTCACGCTTTGAAGCGGCCAGGGCGCTCGGTCGCTTTCCCTCCGACTCAGGCAAAATCCGCCCCCGCTGCGCGGTGACAGGTTTTGCCTTCGCTCCAGTCCAAGCTTCCTCGCTGTCCGCTTCTCAGCGCTTCTCCTTCGCCGCCCCGATGAACTCCCGAAACAGCGGGTGGGCCCGGTTGGGCCGGGACTTCAGCTCCGGGTGGAACTGTCCCGCTACGAACCAGGGGTGATCCGGCAGCTCCACCATCTCCACCAGCCGCCCGTCGGGGGACAGGCCGGACAGCACCAGCCCCGCCTTCGTCAGCGCCTCCCGGTAGTCGTTGTTGAACTCGTAGCGGTGGCGGTGGCGTTCGTCGATCTCATTCGTCCCATAGATGGCCGCCGCCAGCGAGCCCTCGGCCAGCCGGCAGGGATAGCTGCCCAGCCGCATAGTGCCGCCCTTGGCGGTCACCCCCACCTGGTCGGGCATCAGGTCGATGACGGGATAGGGCGTCTGAGGGGCCAGCTCGCTGGAATGGGCCCCCGTCAGCCCGCACACGTTCCGGGCGAACTCCACCACCGCCATCTGCATCCCCAGGCAGATGCCCAGGAAGGGCACCTTGTTCTCCCGGGCGTAGCGGATTGCCTCGATCTTGCCCTCAATGCCCCGGTCGCCGAAGCCGCCGGGCACCAGGATGCCCTGGGCACCGTCCAGCAGGCCGTCCACCGTGTCCGGCGTGACCTCCTCCGAGTTCACCCAGCGCACCTCCACCGACACGTCGTTCTCAATGCCGCCGTGGGTCAGGGCCTCCACCACCGACAGGTAGGCGTCGTGGAGGGCCACATATTTGCCCACCAGCGCGACGGTCACGGCGCCCTTGGGGTGCTTGGCCCGGTGGACCATGGTGGCCCACTCGGTGAGGTCGGGCATATGGCAGATGAGCCCCAGCCGCCGCACCACCACGTCGGCCAGCCCCTCCCGCTCCAGCATCAGCG
>CAZCFU010000401.1:0-1588 GCA_964498005.1 uncultured Oscillospiraceae bacterium
GCAGCACGTAGTCGCACGCCCGCTCGTTGCGCACCTGTCCGGCGATGAACAGCATTTCCACCTGCCGCCGGGGGTCGTTGTTCAGGTAGAGCGTCCGGCGGTTGAAGTCCGCGCACCGGTCAAACACGTTGGCGATGGCGTCCGCCGTGACCGGGCAGTCATACCGCGGCTCCTGCCGGGGGTGGGGGGGCGGCGTCTGCTTTTCTGTTCCGAAAATACCCATGGCGTTGTCTCCTGATCTTGGTGTCACGCTTCTTTCCCACAGTATCCCTGAACGAAATGTAAATTATTCACGCAGATCAATTATCCGCCTGTACAACCGGGCGCTTTGATGTTATAATATAGTGTCTATTTATGCGACAGCGCAAAAAACGGCAAAGGAGAACGCCCCCTATGAACACCAATTACGACGTGATGATATTGGGCACCGGCGAGGCCGGCATCTACGCCGCCTATGAGCTGGCCCTGAAATGCCCCTCCGCCAAGGTTCTGGTCATTGACCAGGGGGCGGATATCTACCGCCGCCAGTGCCCCATCGTGGCGGGCAAGGCGCGCTCCTGCGTCCAGTGCAAGGTGTGCGGCACCATGTGCGGCTTTGGCGGGGCCGGGGCCTTTTCCGATGGCAAATTTAACTTCACCACCGCCTTTGGCGGCTGGCTCACCGACTTTTTGGATCAAAAAGAGGTCATGGAGCTGATCGACTACGTGGACGCTCTGAACGTCAAGCACGGCGCCACCACCGAGGTCTACTCCACCTCCACCCCCGAGGCCCGCGCTTTGGAGCGGGAGGCGCTGAAGTATGACCTCCATCTGCTCCAGGCCAGGTGCAAGCACCTGGGGACGGAGAACAACCTGAAGATCCTGACCAGCATCTACGAGGCCATCCGGGACAAGCACACCTTCCTGTTCGACACCGCCGTCACGGACATCGAGGCCAAAGACGGGGTCTATACCCTGGTCACGGAGCGGGGGGAGCGCTTTACCGCCCCCTACCTCATCGCCGGCCCGGGCCGCTCCGGGGCGGAGTGGTTTGCCAACCGGTGCAAGGCCCTGGGTCTGGAACTGCTCAACAACCAGGTGGATATCGGCGTGCGGGTGGAGCTGCCCGCCGCGGTGTTTGAGCATATCACCGACGTGGTGTACGAGTCCAAGCTGATCTACCGCACCAAGCAGTACGGCGACCAGGTGCGCACCTTCTGCATGAACCCCTACGGCCACGTGGTGGCGGAAAACGTGGAGGGCATCAACACGGTGAACGGCCACTCCTACTCCGACCCGGCGCTGAGAAGCGAAAACACCAACTTTGCCCTGCTGGTGTCCAACCGCTTCACCTCCCCCTTCAACGAGCCCTACCGCTACGGCAAGCACATCGCCTCCCTGTCCAATATGCTGGCGGGCGGGGTGCTGGTGCAGCGCTTCGGCGACCTGGTGGGCGGCCGCCGCACCAACGACCACCGGATGTCCAAGTCCTTCGTCCGTCCCACCCTCACCGCCGCCGTCCCCGGCGATCTGTCGCTGGCCCTGCCCAAGCGGCAGCTGGACGACATCATCGAGATGATCTACGCCCTGGACAAGCTGGCCCCCGGCA
>CAZCFU010000402.1:0-1586 GCA_964498005.1 uncultured Oscillospiraceae bacterium
TGTATGCCGTCAGACCGGACAACGATAACACCTTTGTGCGCCCGGATAGGGCACTTTGTAATGCAGAAAAAACGGTACTGCACCGCATGATAACGCGGGAGGCCGCCTGCCTAACCGAAAGGCGAAAGCTGACACGGGAACACAGCACGGCAGGAAAGCGGTAAGTTGCCCAAAGGCAATCGGGCACGACTGAACCGCAAGGCCAAGTGGATATGAGGCTTAAGTTGGGTTTACTGAATGCAAGTTTCAAGTCTCTGTTGTGTCCAGATGGAGGAAAGTGCCTGTAACCTCCAGCACAGGTACATTTGCTACTTGAATGTTGGCGAATGGTTATCAATGAACCTGTGCGACGAGCAGGAGAACCTGTTTTAACGAAACGAAAGCAGAGTCCGACAATCCACATTTACCAAGGCAAGGTGCTAACCGGGGATACCCTAAACAGGAACGCCGTGAAAGGGGGGAAATCTTGGCTATGGTTTAGAGCCTGAATATCCTGCATGGGTACGGAGCGCCCATAGTAGTCCGAGGAACCTGAATTAACAGGGATAGCCGTAAAATCGGAAACGGTAACGCCGTCCACATGGCGAAGGGGCGCAGTCAATGCGTACTAAAATCGTAAATTGATTAGGGAGGAAAACCTCACAAATGAAACCAACAATGGAGATTTTAGCAAGAATCAGTCAGAACTCAAGCAAAAATAAAGAAGAAGTATTCACCAGATTATACCGATACCTGCTGCGTCCTGATATTTACTATGAGGCGTATCGGAATTTGTACGCCAACAGTGGGGCGGCAACCAAAGGAGTAAATGAAGATACGGCGGATGGATTCAGCGAGGCAAAAATCAATCGCATCATCAAATCGCTGGAAACAGAAACCTATCAACCCAAACCGGCCCGCCGAACCTATATCCAAAAGGCCAACGGAAAAATGCGCCCGCTGGGGATTCCTACCTTTACAGACAAGCTGGTGCAGGAGGCATTTCGGTTGGTACTGCAAGCCGTGTATGAGCCGATTTTTCTGAACTGCTCACACGGCTTTCGTCCAAACCGGAGCTGCCATACCGCATTGGCACAGGCTAAACAGGAGTTTTCTGGCGCAAGGTGGTTCATAGAGGGCGACATTAAAGGCTGCTTTGACCACATCAACCATGCTGTTTTGGCGGAGCTGGTAAACCGAAAAATCAAGGACGCAAGGCTGATAAAGCTGCTACACAAATTTCTGAAAGCCGGCTATATGGAGGATTGGCGTTATCATACCACATACAGTGGAACGCCCCAGGGTGGAATTATCTCTCCCATTCTGGCCAATATCTATCTGCATGAGCTGGATAAGTTTGTGATGGCGCTAAAAGCCGGTTTCGATGTCTATGAGGAGAAAAAGTACACACCCGAATACAATGCGCTGCTCAGTAAAAAGAAAGTGGTACAGCGGCAAATCAAAAAAGCCGAGGGCGAGGAACGCCAACGGCTTATTGATAAATACAAGGAAATCCGCAAGCAAATGCTGATAACGCCTGCTAAATCCCAAACCGACAAGAAAATCAAGTATGTCCGCTATGCGGATGATTTTTTAATTGCGGTGAA
>CAZCFU010000403.1:0-1585 GCA_964498005.1 uncultured Oscillospiraceae bacterium
TGCCTACCATGCCGGGAGAGGAGACCGACCAGGCCAGCGTCATGGCCTACGCCTGCGATCCGGACTGGCTGTCCGCCGACCCCTTCATCGGGGCCCGGGCCAGCGTTACCGTCTCCCTGGCCAAGCTGGTGGCGGCGGGCGCGGATTATAAAGACGCATACCTGACCTTACAGGAATTTTTCGAGAAGCTGCGGGACGATCCAACACGCTGGGGCAAGCCCTTCCAGGCCCTGCTGGGGGCGCTGGACGCCCAGCTCCGCTACGGCTGCGCCGCCATCGGCGGTAAGGACTCCATGTCCGGCTCCTTCCTGGATCTGGACGTGCCGCCTACGCTGATCTCCTTTGCCATCGCTCCAATCAAAGCCGGGGACGTGCTCTCCCCCGAGTTCAAGGAGGCGGGCCACCCAATATATTTTTTGTCTGCTACCAGTCAAAGCGCAGAGGGACAAAAAGACGGGTGGAAAAATTTCCATAATTTATGTCAGGCCGGTAAGATTAAGGCGGCCTGGGCAGTGGAAAACGGTGTTGCCGAAGCAATCATGAAGATGTCTTTTGGAAACCGGGTCGGTTTTCGGTCTGCCTCCCGGCTGCCGGATGACTGGTGGCACATTCCGTTTTTCGGCGCTATCGTGGCGGAGCTGACGGAGGAACTGGAGGAAGGCCTCGGTGTTGTCAAGCTGGGCGATACCATTGACGAACCTGCCATTGAGATTGTCAGTGAACGTGTTGCCATCGACGAGCTGCTGAAGCTCAACGAGGGGACGCTGGAGGAGGTTTACCCCACTCGTGCGGGCGGTTCTGAGCCCATAGAAGCCATCACCTGGGAGCGCCGCTCCCCCGCCGTGTTTGACGGCGAGATCGCCCGCCCCAGGGTGGTCATCCCCGTGTTCCCCGGCACCAACTGCGAGTACGACTCCGTCCGGGCCTGCCTGCGGGCGGGGATGGACGCGGAGACGGTGGTCATCCGCAACCTGACCCCCCAGGGGCTGGCGGATTCCGCCCTGGAGCTGGAGGAGGCCATCAAGAACGCGCAGATCGTATTCCTGCCCGGCGGCTTCTCCGGCGGCGACGAGCCGGAGGGCTCCGCCAAGCTGATCACGTCCTTCTTCCGCAACCCCCGGCTCACCGACGCGGTGCATGACCTCCTGCACCACCGGGACGGCCTGATGCTGGGCATCTGCAACGGCTTCCAGGCGCTGGTGAAGCTGGGCCTGGTCCCCTACGGCGAGATCCGGCCCGCCGACGAGAACAGCCCCACCCTGACCTACAACCTCATCGGCCGCCACCAGAGCCGGTACGTCACCACCCGGGTGGCCTCGGTGAAGTCCCCCTGGATGCTGCTCAGCCACGTGGGCGATCTGCACACCATCCCCGTATCCCACGGCGAGGGCCGCTTCGTGGCCCCCCAGGCGGTGCTGGATGAGCTGATCGCCAACGGCCAGGTGGCCACCCAGTACGTGGACGCCGCCGGCGTGCCGTCCATGGACATCTCGGTGAACCCCAACGGCTCCATGTGCGCCATCGAGGGCATCTTCTCCCCCGACGGCCGGGTGTTCGGCAAGATGGGCCACAGCGAGCGGCGGGG
>CAZCFU010000404.1:0-1582 GCA_964498005.1 uncultured Oscillospiraceae bacterium
GCTCCCTTGGCCTGGGCCCGGATGACGCTTCCCGCCAGCTGATCCATCAGATCCGGCGTTACCTCAATGCCCCGCTCCTGTGCCCGGGAGATCGCGTGCTTGGAAAAGGCCACGCTCTGGGGCTGCTCGCTTTTGACCAGCTCCTGCTGGAGCATGGCGCCGAAGCCGCCGCCTGCCTGCCCCTGCTGCTGTACCCGGGCCTGTGGCGCGTCCGTGCGCTGGAGTCCTGATACACGCTGGATCATTTCATGTCACCTCGCTTCTCTCGCGCGCGTCAGTCCGTCGGGGCCCCCTGCTCGCTGTTGTAGACAGGATCGCTGCCCTCGGTCTGATCCACATCGGGCTCCTGGGTCTGGTTGCCGTTGTTCTCGGTGCCTTCCGTCTTGTCCGTGCCTTCTGTCTTGTCGGTCAGGTTGCCGTCCTCGTCCACAACACCCTGATCCTTCTGGATCTCAGGCAGCCTGCCCACGGCCATGATCTGGTTCAGCGCGTAGGTCTCCACATTGCCCTTGCCGTCCCGGCCGAAGATGACCTGCTGGCCGTTGGAAATGCCGGTGCCGATGACCTCGACCTCCCGCTCCTCCAGGGCGTTGTTCTGCACGATACCGATGGTGACGATCTTACCCACCATGGAGCTGGCGTAGGTCATAACGCTGATCTCGTTCATGTTGGTGATCGCGGTGATCATCTGCATCTGCACCATCTGGTTCATCATCTCGCTGGTGTCCATGGTGTCGTCGATGGACTGGTTCTGGAGCTGCACCACCATGAGCTGGAGGAAGTCCTGCATATTCAGCTCGGTGTTGCCGGTGCGGCTGGTGCTGTTTTTGGCAACCGGAATGTTGGTCGACTTGGTCAGATTGGCGATGTCAGCCATAGAATACGAACTGGTTCCCATTCGCTAAGTACTCCTTTCTGCTTTTTTACATTTCCCCGTCCGTGGGGATGAGGCCCAGCCGCAGCTGCTGCATAAAATCCTCAGGGCTGGTGTGCTGCTGGCGATGCTGGCGGCGCTCCTGCCCGTCCTGGGCGTGGCCGTTGTGGCCGTCATAGCTCTGCTGGTTCTGGTTCTGCTGGCTCTCCTGCTGGCGCTGGACGTTCACTTCCACGCTCTGCTGGGTGCGGCTGCTGACCAGCTCCTGGAGATGGGCGGTGTGGCGCTCCAGCAGTGCCCTGGTGTCGTCGTTGCGGGCGCTGATGGCCACGTTGAGGACGCCGTCGGACTTCATGCTGACCTCCACGGTGACCTCTCCCAAATTCTCCGGGTTGAGCCGCACCGTCACGGTGGACTCGCCGCTCTGGATCACCTGGGCGATGTGGTCGTTCACCTGCTGGACCACGTCGGCCTCATTGGTCTGCTCCGTGCCCTCCGCTTCGCCCACCTTCACCGGGGCGGCCTCCACGTCGTGGAAAATACGCTGGGGGCCCTGCTCCACGTCGACGAGCTCCACCTGGTCGTCGTCCTCGTCCTGGGGCTTGACCTCCTCGACGGCGGTCTGGGCCACCTGGCCGACTTCCTCGTCCACCAGCTTCTCCAGCATGGCCGCGGGGCTGTTGTCCGCGCCGGGGGCGGTGGCTTCCA
>CAZCFU010000405.1:0-1570 GCA_964498005.1 uncultured Oscillospiraceae bacterium
TCTTCTCCCCCGACGGCCGGGTGTTCGGCAAGATGGGCCACAGCGAGCGGCGGGGTAAGTTCGTGGCGAAAAACATCCCCGGCGAGAAGCTCCAGCCGATCTTCGATTCCGGCGCGTTATACTTCCGATAAAAATTTCCCCGCCGCAAGGCGGGGAAATTTTCTTGCTCACAGCTTTTCCCGGAACAGCCCGTGGCGGTTGCAGTACCAATACACATACCCACCGCCCCAGGGGTAGAAGCGGGCCTCGGCAGGCCCCTGGGGGTAGAGCTTTACCAGGTCGAACCGCCCGGTGGTCACGTAAGCCATGAAGGAGATGTAGTGATCCTTGCGCATCTCGTGGGGGACGGAGAAAAAGTATTCCCCGTCAAAGCTCTCCCGCGCCAGCTTGTGTTCCTCGTCCGGCTCCTCCGCCTCCAATGGAGGCAGGGCCACGCCGCAGCAGGACACCACCGCCGCCCCGGAGGAGTGGATGATGTTGCCGCACACCGGGCACACATACAGCGTTGAGCGCAGGATGTTGGCGGAGCGGTTGGAATTGACCACCTGTTCCCCGCTCAAAAGCTCGGGCACTGAGACGCCCAGGGCCTTGGCCAGCGGCTCCAGCAGGGACACGTCGGGAAGGCCCCGGCAGGTCTCCCACTTGGACACGGCCTTGTCGGTGACGCCCAGCTTTTGTGCCAGCTGGGCCTGGGTGAGCCGCCGGCCTTCCCGAAAGCGCTTGACGGCCTCCCCCTTAATATAGCTGTTCATATCGTTCTCACACCTTTCGCGCTTACCATACCACACCTCCGCCGGGACGGCAACCTACGGGACGTAGAGAAGACGCGCCCGCCATCCGGCGGACGCGTCTGTTTACGATTCGCTCTTTTGCTTGCGGCGCTCGATCATCTTCCGGAAGCCCCCGGTGCCAAAGGAAAAGATGCGGTTCACCCGGCTGATGGTGGCGGAGCTGGCCCCGGTCTTTTCCAGGATCTCGGTGTATACCAGGCCCTGATCCAGCAGCGTGGCCACGTCGTAGCGCTGCTCCATGGCCCGCAGCTCGCCCACGGTGCACAGGTCGTCAAAAAAGGCGGTGCACTCCTCCATGCTCTTCAGCTCCAGAATGCTCTCATAAAGCGCCATGCTGCGCTCCTTGTTGGTGGTCTTTGGCATTAAGTAACCCTCCTGGCTCAGACGTTTTCTCTATTTTAGCAGATAAAAGAAGTAAAGTAAACTGAAATTTTATAGAAGGAGGGGGCCGGAAAATTGTGGGCCCCGCCCTTGTCTTTTCCAAGGAAAAGAGGTACAATAGGTCAGCCAAGAAGCCGATCCGGCCCCGCGCCCGGGATCAATTTTGCCAAAGGAGCTGCCTGCCATGACCCGCGACCAAGCCTTTGAGTTCCTGGACCGCACCGCCCGGGGAATCGCCGAGATGTTCGGCTCCTCCTGCGAGACGCTGGTTCACGACATGGGCGTGCCCACCCACCCCATCCTGTCCATCTACAACGGCCACGTATCGGGCCGGGAGGTGGGTTCCACCATGGACATCATGGGCATCGGCCTGGAGCTGGACGAGCAGGCCGCCACCA
>CAZCFU010000406.1:0-1569 GCA_964498005.1 uncultured Oscillospiraceae bacterium
CGGGAGCAGACCTCCACCGTCAGCGGGATCCAGGGGACGGGGCTGGGCCTTGCCATCACCAAGAATATCGTCGACATGATGCACGGATCCATCTCCGTGACCAGCGAGGAGGGGAAGGGGTCGGAATTTGTGGTCTCCTTCCAATTCCGGGTCAAGGACGATCTGGACGACATGGCGTATGTGGAAAAGCTGGCGGATCTGCGGGCGCTGGTGGTGGACGACGATACCAACACCTGCACCAGCGTAAGCAAAATGCTCTCCGACCTGGGAATGCGTCCCGACTGGACGACCCGGGGCGAGGAGGCCGTCATCCGGACGGAGTTCGCCCTGGAGCAGGGCGATCCCTTCCGCGTATTCCTGATCGACTGGCTGCTCCCGGATGCCAATGGCGTCGAGACGGCGCGGCGGCTGCGCAGGATCGCGGGCGAGAATGCCGCCATCATCCTCCTCACCGCCTACGACTGGTCCGACATCGAGGCGGAGGCAAAAGAGGCGGGGGTCACGGCGTTCTGCTCCAAGCCGCTGTTCCTGTCGGAGCTCCGGGAGATCCTGACGGCGCCCTACAAGGAGATGGAGGAGGAAGAAGAACAGGACGCTTCCGTACGGTTCCTTGCCGGCAAAAAGGTGCTTCTGGTGGAGGACAACGAATTGAACCAGGAAATTGCCCTGACGGTGCTGGAGGAAGCCGGGCTGATCGTCGATACGGCGGATGACGGGACCGAGGCCGTCGAGGCCGTCCAAACCGCCCAGGCCGGCACCTATGACATCATCCTGATGGATATTCAAATGCCGGTGATGGACGGCTATACGGCCGCCCGGACCATCCGCGCCATGGACGATCCCGCCAAAGCCAAGATCCCCATTGTGGCCATGACGGCCAACGCCTTTGAGGAGGACCGGCAGAAGGCGTTCGACGCGGGTATGGACGGCCATGTGCCCAAGCCCGTCGACATCCCGAAGCTGATGGAAACCCTGGAGATGATCCTATCGGACGAACGGTAAACGGCCCTTGTTTGGGGAGTGAAACGGCGTGATACTCAGAACCGGGAAAATCGGAGTTGAAACGCCTCCGCTCCTGCACTTCCGCGAAAAACGGCGAAACCTTGTCAAGAATAAATTGACAGGCAAATGGGAGAATGCTATAATTTGACCAACCAATGGCAGAAGTTGGTTCATTGAGAAAAGAGAACTTAACTGGAGGTAATACCATGAAGAAATTTTCCGTCAAAACCATTGTCGCCATAGGCATTGGCGCCGCCCTGTTCTTTGTCCTGGGCCGCTTTGTCGCCATCCCCAGCCCCGTGCCCAACACCAACATCTCCGTGCAGTACGGCCTGCTGGGCTTCCTGGCCATCGTCTTTGGGCCTCTGGCCGGCGCGCTGGTGGGCCTGATCGGCCACGCCCTGATCGACTTCAGCTATGGCTGGGGCGTGTGGTGGAGCTGGGTCATCGCTTCCGGCGTGTTCGGTCTGCTGGTGGGCCTGGCCGCCAAGCTGCTGAAGCTGCAGGAGGGTGAGATCGGCAAAAAGGGCCTGATCCAGTTCAATATCATCCAGCTGGTCTCCCATA
>CAZCFU010000407.1:0-1561 GCA_964498005.1 uncultured Oscillospiraceae bacterium
CGCTTGGCCAGCGGGGACACGTCCACCGGGTGCATGGTGATAAAGGTGGGCTGGATGAGCTTGTCCTCCACCTTCTGGTCAAAGCACTCATACAGGGCGTTGCCCCAGGTCTTGTCGGCGGTCTCGGGCAGCTCCACGCCGATGGACTTCGCCGCGGCCACCGCCTCCTCGTCGGAGGTGATCGCCATGAAGTCCAGCCCTGTGTACCGCTTGACGGCCTCGTGCATGGGCAGGCGGGGCCAGCCGGGGGTCAGGTCGATCTGCTCGCCCTGCCACTCCACCTGGTAGGCGCCCAGGATCTTCTGGGCGGCGGAGGACAGCAGATCCTCAAACAGATCCATCATATCGTTGAAATCCGCGTAAGCCTGATACAGCTCGATGGAGGTGAACTCCGGGTTGTGCCGGTTGTCCATGCCCTCGTTGCGGAAGATGCGGCCGATCTCATACACCCGGTCCATGCCGCCCACGATCAGCCGCTTTAAGGCCAGCTCGGTGGCGATACGCAGATACATATCAATATCCAGCGTATTGTGGTGGGTGATGAAGGGCCGGGCGGTGGCGCCGCCGGAGATGGTGTTGAGCACCGGGGTCTCCACCTCGATAAAGCCCCGGGTGTCCATGAAGTCCCGGACGTGCTTGATGAACTGGGAGCGGATGATGAAATTCCGCTTCACATCGGGGTTGACGATCAGATCCACATACCGCTGGCGGCAGCGGGTCTCCACGTCCGTCAGGCCGTGGAACTTCTCCGGCAGGGGCAGCAGGGACTTGGACAGCAGGGTGATGGTCTTGGCTTTGATGGAGATCTCGCCCCGCTTGGTGCGGAACACCTCGCCCTCGACGCCCACAATGTCGCCGATGTCGTACTTTTTAAAGGCGGCCAGAGCCTCCTCCCCCACGTCGTCAATGCGGACATAGAGCTGGATGCGGCCGCCGTTGTCCTGGAGGTCGGAAAACACGGCCTTGCCCATGCCCCGCTTGCTCATGAGACGGCCCGCCAGCCGGACGGACTGGCCCTCCATCTCCTCAAAACGCTCCTTCACCTCATTGCTGTGGTGGGTGACATCGAACTTCGTGATGACAAACGGATCCTGCCCCTTCTCCCGCAGGTCGCTCAGCTTGTCCCGCCGGACTTGGAGCAGCTCGGACAGGGAGGGCTCCTCCTGAACGGCGCCCGGATTGTTGGTCTGATCAGACATTGGTCTTCTCTCCTTTGTATCGTAACGGGCCGCCTTCAGCGTTGGATGGCGACCACCTCATACTCAATATTGCCGGCGGGGGCTTCCACCACCGCGATCTCGCCGATGGCCTTGCCCAGCAGCGCCTTGCCGAAGGGGGACTCCTCCGAGATGCGGCCGTTCATGGGATCGGCCTCTTGGGAGCCTACCACCTGGTAGGTCTCCTCGTCGCCGGTGACCACGTCCTTCACCGTGATCCGGCTGCCCATGCGCACGGTGTTGGGGTCGTCGGCGTGCTCCTCAATGACCACGCAGTTGGCCAGGATATTCTCCAGCTCGGCGATGCGGGAGTAGAGCTTGCCCTGCTCGTTTTTCGCCTCGTC
>CAZCFU010000408.1:0-1555 GCA_964498005.1 uncultured Oscillospiraceae bacterium
CATTGGGAGGTTAAAGGGTTTGAGTAGGGAAATACCTTTTCTATTTAATTTCGAGAGTGTCAATTAAATAATGATGCCAGATTTTTGATATATTTATTTACATGGCAAGCCGCGAATAGAGCCATTGTGAGATCAACCATTTCAAGTGTCTTTGAAACCACAATGGACTTTCTCCTGAAACGGGCATACCAGTGTCTTTGGCGACCGTTATTTTGCTCCAGGTAAAACGTCTGGGATTTGCTCTGGAACAGCTTTTCTTCATCTATGACTTCAGAATAGGGTGCCCAGTTATCTGTGCAATACAGCTCTGCGTCCCATGGGGAGAGGCGCTCAAGCAGTTTTGAGAGCGTGGCCTTGTCGCGGGCTCCGCACTCCCAGTCAATAAGCTCGCCAGTTTCACGCCTGTAGGCTTTCCAGATCCATAACTTGTTTTTCTTTGAACCCAGATAGTGCCACATTTCATCCAGTTCGATAAGTATGGCTTTTCCAGGAGCTGTCTTTTTATATATTTTTTTTTGCAGCCTGCTTGATCCAGTTGAGAACAGAGGTGCGGGAAACCCCCGAAAGCCTGGCTGCGGCCCGAATGGATAGACCATGGTTGTACAATTCCAGAACCCTGGCTTTTGTTTCTGGCGGGTAGCCTCTGGGGGTAAAGCAAGTGACCTGAAAATTACAATTTTTGCATTTATACCTTTGTTTTCCAGAGACTTTTCCATTTTTTACCATTTCTGGGGAATGGCACCTGGGGCATATTGGCTTATCATTCATGCCCATGGGATATGCAAAAATCAGACCTCATCATTAGCGAATTGACACATTCTAAAAAAGAAGACGCCAGCCATGCTCGATTCCACTTCACCAAAGGTCCATCGAACAGCTTCCAGCATGCGCAACGATGGCGAGCCGCGTGAAATTGGAAGAAGCGCTGGCGGTCTGACTACAAAAATACATTTGCTTGCAAATATAGAAAGAATTCCGCTTGATTTTTCTCTTTCCCCAGGTCAGGCAAGCGACGTCATAGAAGGAGAGAAATTGATCAGCAAAAATTGGAGCAAGTTTAAGACGCTGCTTGCGGACAAGGCATATGATGCGGACAATTTCCGCGAAAGTTTGAAAGAACATAACAAGAACGCCTGTATCCCCCCGAAATCAAACAGGAAAAATCCAGCTTTTTATGACGGGGAGCTATGCGAACAGCGTTCTGTCATAGAAAACATGTTTGGCCGGTTAAAGGATTGGAGAGGAATTGCCATGCGATTTTTTCGATGCGCGCATACCTATGACTCCGCTGTGTGCATCGCTTTGATCTCAATTTTTTTCTATGTCCGCTGACCCTAAAAGTGTGACTGCATTTCAAAAGACGCTTATGGACAATAGAGTATCCAAGAGCACTTATCAAAAAAGAAATTGTCCATAAATTTTAGCAACTTATGGACAATATCGGACCTATTGGATTTACTTGATGGTGGAGAAGAGGAGATTCGAACTCCCGGTCTCTGCCGTGCGAAGGCAGCGCTCTACCAACTGAGCCACTTCCCCACTGCCGCAAATTTTT
>CAZCFU010000409.1:0-1553 GCA_964498005.1 uncultured Oscillospiraceae bacterium
TGGACCTTGGAACGCTGACGCTTCTTGGGCTGATAGGTACGCTTCATGCGGGAACACCTCCTGTATAGTGTGGCGGCCGCCGGCGGCCGCCCTCCACAACGCCCTTCCGGGCGCGGTTGGCAATATTGACGCATAATCGCGTATCAAGCATTATACCTTTATTTTTTCGCCCTGTCAACAAAAAATCAGCAATATTCTTTTTTCTCCTGTCCAACACAACATCTTGTGTTTTCTTCTTTCTATACTCCTTTTGTCAAAAAACCGGTGTGTTTTTTTCATACTACTATATAAAAGAATTGTGGAAAACCCTTGTGCGTCATTCCCTTTTTTGGTATAATTGATTAGTTGTGATATTTCAAAATTAGGAGGCTTCCGCCCATGAGATCGGCCGCCGACGTCTGGGAAAAAGTAAAGAGCCTGATGGAGGGCAGTATGACCGCCGTAGCCATCGACACCTGGTTTGGGGACGTGGAGGCCGTGGCCCTGGAGGACACCCGGCTGGTGCTTTGTGTTCCCACCGATTTTAAGCGGAACATCATCCGCTCCCGCTTCCAGTCCGGGGTGGAGGCGGCGCTGAAGGAGCTGTTCTCCTTCGACGTGGACGTGGCCCTGCTGCTCCCGGAGGAGCGGGAGGCCTACGCCGCCCAAAGCTCCTCCCCCAACCCCGGCGGCGGGGAGGCGGACAAGTACACCTTTGAGCGGTTCGTGGTGGGCTCCACCAACAAGTTCGCCTTTACCGCCGCCCAGAAGGTGGCGGACGAGCCGGGCGGGGCCTATAACCCCCTGTTCATTTATGGGCAGTCCGGCCTGGGCAAGACCCACCTGCTCCACGCCATCGCCAACCGGGTGGGGCAAAACCACCCCGGCTACCGCATCCTCTACATCCAGAGCGAGGACTTTGTCAACGAGCTCATCGGCAATCTCCGCCGGGGCATCGATATGCAGGGCTTCCGGGATAAATACCGCAATGTGGACTTGTTCCTGATGGACGACGTGCAGTTCATCGCCGGCAAGGACTCCAGCGAGGAGGAGCTGTTCCACACCTTCAATACCCTGTACGAGCAGAAAAAGCAGATCGTGTTCACCTCCGACCGGCCGCCCCATGAGATGCTCCGCCTGGAGCAGCGCCTGCGCACCCGGTTTGAGCAGGGCCTGCCCGCGGACATCCAGCCGCCGGACTACGAGACCCGGGTGGCGCTTTTAAAGAACAAGGCGCTGGAGCGGGGCATCTCCCTGCCCGAGCCGGTGCTGTCCTATGTGGCGGAAAACATCACCTCCAACGTCCGGCAGATCGAGGGCGTGGTCAACAAAATCATGGCCTTCCAGGAGCTGATGGGCGAACAGGTGGATATCGAGACCACCATCCGGGCGGTGCGGGACATTTTGAAGGCAAAGGAGAACTTCCTGCCCTCGGCGGACACCATCATCCAGGAGGTGGCCCGGTTCTACGAGCTGGACGCTTCCGCCGTCACCGGCCAGAGCCAGAACAAGGAGATCAGCACGGCCCGAAACGTGGCCATGTACATCATCCGGGAGATGACCCAGCTCTCCCT
>CAZCFU010000410.1:0-1549 GCA_964498005.1 uncultured Oscillospiraceae bacterium
CCATGCCGGTCATGATGATGCCCACCATTTTGCAGGTGACCACGTCGGCCATGGATTGGAACATGGCGTCCACCGAGGGGCGGTGGCCGCTGACCTTTTCCCCGGGCACGCAGTTCACGGTGTACCGGGTGCCGATGCGTACCACCCGGCACTGAAGGTCGGCCGGGGCCACCAGGGCCAGGCCGCGCTTGAGCTCATCGCCGCTTTGGGCTTCGCGCACCTCCATGGCGCACAGGCGGTTCAGACGCTCGGCATACATTTTGGTGAAGCCCTTTGGCATATGCTGGACGATGACCATGGGGGGGATATCGGCGGGCAGGCGCTTCATCACGTTCAGCGTGGCTTCGGTGCCGCCGGTGGAGGCGCCCAGACCGATGATAACATTGTTCAGGTTGACGCTGGGGCCCAGATTGGGGATGGCGCCTATCGCCGCGCCCGCCGAGGCGGCAGGCGCCGTGGGGCGGGGCCGGGCCGTGGAGGCGATGACGACCTTCTGGGTGAGGGCGGCGACAAACGCGTCGGCGCTCTGCTGGTCGTCGGGCTTGCGGACAAAGTCCACCGCGCCCACGGCCAGCGCGTCGAACACCTTCAGGTTCAGCGAGGATACCAGGATCACGGGGATGGGGTTGGTGGGCAGATACTGCTTCAAAAAGTCGAGGCCGCTCTGGCCGGGCATCTCCACATCCATGGTGATGACGTCCGGTTTGTACAGAGGGATCTTGTTTTTCGCGTCCAGGGTGTTGATGGCGTAGCCCACGATCTCGATCCGAGGATGGGCGGACAGCCCGTTGATGATCAGGCTGCGGGCCACCATGGAATCATCTACTACCATGACGCGGATCTTTTTGTTTGCGGTCATAGGAATTGCCATAGCAAGAAATGGCCTCCTCTTTATTATATGGATACCAGGCCGACCGGCAGAAGGCGGGTCGGCCTGGCCGCATGGATCACTTTTGGAACGTGGACGGGGCCAGCCGGCGGTAGGGCATATTGGCGCTCAGGTTCTCCGACTTGCTGATGAGCAGATAGCCGCCGGGAACGGTGTAATCATAGAACCGGCGGACCAGGGCGTCCTTGGTAGGCTGGTCGAAGTAGATCATCACGTTCCGGCAAAAGATCACGTCGAACTTCCGGCGGAATTTGATGGGATCCATCAGGTTGAAGGGTTGGAAGATGACGTTGTCCCGCACCTGCTTGCTCACCTGATACTGCCCGCCGGGGATCGGGGTAAAGTATTTTTTCTTCCAGTCGGCGGGGATGGTGTCCGGCAGCTCATAGACGCCTTTCTTGGCGGCGGTCATGGCCCGGTTGGAGATATCGGTAGCCAGCAGCCGGGTATCCCACTGGGAAGCCTGCTGCCCCAGATAGTCGAAGAGGAACATGGTGATGTTATAGGGCTCCTCACCGGTGGAACAGCCCGCGCTCCAGATGGACAGCGTCTTGTCCTTTTGGTGCTTGCGGACAATGTCGGGAATGATCTGCTTGCAGAACAGATCCAGATGCTCCTTTTCCCGCATGAAGAAGGTGTAGTTGGTGGTCAGCTTATCCA
>CAZCFU010000411.1:0-1535 GCA_964498005.1 uncultured Oscillospiraceae bacterium
TGATGCCCACGCTCTCGGCGGCGATGCGGTTGTCCCGCAGGGCCATGATGGCCCGCCCGGCCCGGCTGTTCACCAGGTTGAAGATGACGATCAGCACGATCATCGTCAGGACGAACCCGGCGGTGAAGGTGGAGATCTTGTTGATGCCGTTGACCCCCATGGGGCCGTTAAGGATCATCCGCCCGCCGTCGGCAAAGACGATGCGGTTCTCCAGGAAGCTGAAGCGCAGCCCGGTGGAATCCATGCCGATATAGAGGTTCTCCACGATGGATTTGATGATCTGACCGAAGGCCAGGGTGACGATGGCCAGGTAGTCGCCGTTGAGCCGGAGCACCGGCACGCCCACCACCACGCCCACCAGGCCGGCCAAAACCGCGCCGATGAGCATAGACACCGCCAGCCGCAGGGCGTCGGAGGCGATGGGCAGCGCCGCCGCGGCCACCGCCCCCGCGAAGGCCCCCACGCTCATAAATCCGGCGTGGCCCAGGGACAGCTCGCCCAGGATGCCGACGGTCAGGTTCAGGCTCAGCGCCATGACCACGTAAGCGCAGATGGGCACCAGCTGGCCCCGGATGGTGGAGGACAGCATCCCGGCGTTCCCCATCATCCGCATCACTGCAAATGCGAGGATGACCATGCCATAGGTGGCGAAATTGGCCCGATTGGTCTTGCTCAGATAAAATTTCTTCATAAGGCCACCCCTACACTTTCTCGCGGATCTGCCTGCCCAGCAGGCCAGTAGGCCGTACCAGCAGCACTATGATGAGCACCGCGAACACGATGGCGTTGGACAGCTGGGTGGAGATGTACGCGCTGGCGAAGATCTCGATCATACCCAGCAGGACGCCTCCCAGCAGCGCCCCGGGGATGGAGCCGATGCCGCCGAACACGGCGGCGGTAAACGCCTTGATGCCCGGCATGGAGCCGGTGGTGGGGGTCAGGTTCGGGTAGACGGAGCAGAACAGCACGCCCGCCACGGCGGCCAGGGCGGAGCCGATGGCAAAGGTCACGGAGATGGTGGTGTTCACGTCAATGCCCATGAGCTGGGCCGCGCCCTTGTCCTCCGAGCAGGCCCGCATGGCCTTGCCCACCTTGGTTTGGCCGGTGAACCAGGTCAGCGCCAGCATGATGACCACGCACACCGCCACCGTGACGATGGAGGCCACCGTGATCTTCAGCTCCCCGCCGAACAGCTCCACGGGCTGGCCGGGGAAGAAGGAGGGGAACATCTTGATGTTGGAGGTCCACAGGAGCTGGGCCCCGTTCTGCAGCAGGTAGCTGACGCCGATGGCGGTGATGAGTACCGCCAGGGAGGTGGCCTGCCGCAGGGGCTTATAGGCCAGCCGCTCGATGACGATGCCCAGCACCGTGCATACCAGCACGGCCAGCAGGATCCCCACAGCCGGGGGAAGATCGAAGGAGGAGATCGCGAAGAAGCAGATGTACGCCCCCACCATGATGACGTCGCCGTGGGCAAAGTTCAGCATCTTGGCGATGCCGTACACCATGGTGTAGCCCAGGGCGATGATGGCGTA
>CAZCFU010000412.1:0-1527 GCA_964498005.1 uncultured Oscillospiraceae bacterium
TCAGCTCAGGCTTGGGCTTCATCTCCCGGCAGCCAAGGCATTGGCGCATGGGTATCTTTTTGGGCATTACGCTCCCTCCTCTCTAAGAATTACTCCGTAATCTCAATATCTTCCTCGTCGCTGTCCGGCTCCTCCTCGGGGGGCTCGGGGGCGCTGGCGGGACGGATGTCGATCTTAAAGCCCGTCAAACGGGCGGCAAGCCGGGCGTTCTGGCCCTCCTTGCCGATGGCCAGGGACAGCTGATCGTCGGGGACGACCACCCGGCAGCTTCCCGGCTCCAGCTCCACCACGCTGATGACGTCGGCGGGGGCCAGGGCGGCGGCCACATATTGGCTGGGGTCGTCGGAGTACTTGATGATGTCCACCTTTTCGCCCCGCAGCTCGGTGACCACGGCGTTCACCCGCTGGCCCCGGGGGCCCACGCAGGCGCCGATGGGATCCACGTTCTCGTCCTCGCTCCACACGGCCAGCTTGGTGCGGCTGCCCGCCTCCCGGGCGATGGACTTGACGATCACGGTGCCGTCGTAGATCTCGGGCACCTCCAGCTCAAACAGCCGCTTGACCAGGCCGGGGTGGGTGCGGGAGATGAGAACCTGGGGCCCGCGGGTGGCCTGACGGACTTCCACCACGTACACCCGGACCCGGTCGCCCTCGTGGATGACCTCGCCCTTGACCTGCTCCCCGGCGGACAGGAACGCGTCGGTGAACTCGGAGCCGGAGGTGAGCCGGATGGCCACCGAACCGTTGCGCTCGTCCACCCGGGTGACGGTGCCGGTGAGGATCTCGTGCTCCTTGGAGGAGAACTCGCCGAATACCATGTCCCGCTCCGCCTCGCGCATACCCTGGATGATGACCTGGCGGGCGGTCTGGGCGGCGATGCGGCCGAAGTTTTTGGGCTTGATCTCAATGCGCAGCACATCCCCCAGCTGGGCGCGGGGGAGGGCCTTCTGGGCGTCCTCCAGGCTGATCTCGGTGTGGGGATTGTCCACTACCTCCACCACGTCCTTCTTGACGAACATCCGGACGGATTCCAGCTCCTCGTTGGCATCCACCACCACGTTGTCGGTGATGCCCTCGTGATCCCGCTTGTAGGCGGCCACCAGGGCCAGGGTGATTTTCTCCAGCATATAGC
Organism: uncultured Oscillospiraceae bacterium; assembly: GCA_964498005.1. GTDB lineage: Bacteria > Bacillota > Clostridia > Oscillospirales > Oscillospiraceae > Enterenecus. The sequence goes on from CAZCFU010000412.1 coordinate 1,133, forward strand.
TCTTGGGGATGCCCTTTTCCTTTTCAATGTCGGAGATGGCGGCGAAAAATTCCTTGGCGTCCAGCTCCGTGCTCTTTGCGGCGATCTTTTTCTTAGCCATGTCGTTTAGCTCCTTCAAAACTCGACGTGCAGCCGAACCTGGGCCACGTCTTTCTTATCAAAGCGTACGCCGTCCACGCTGACGGCTCCGTCCTCATAATCGGTGAGAACGCCGGTGCGCTCCTTGCCGCCGTCCACCGGGCGGTAGAGCTTCAGATCCACCTTCTGGCCCATGCACCGCTGAAAATGCTCGGGCTTTTTCAGCGCCCGGTCCAGTCCGGCGGAGGACACCTCGAAGGTGTAGCTGCCCTGGATGGGGTCGGCCTCGTCCAGCGCGTCGGACAGCGGGCGGGAGA
>CAZCFU010000413.1:0-1526 GCA_964498005.1 uncultured Oscillospiraceae bacterium
GAGTGCCAGCGCATTGGCACAGCGGCGGGCGTTCCTTCCGAAGGGGAACGCGCTTACCCCTTCGCGGCTCTCTGCCCGCCGTTTGGACCGAAGTGGAGGTCGGTCACAGGCATTCTACCACAGCTTTTGGCCCGTGTACAGAAAAATTTTGAAAAACCCCTTGACTCTCACGCCGCGTCATAGGGTACAGTTTGGTTCGAGGAGGCGAACAGCGATGAGATTATCCGTCAGCGAGGCGGCAAAGCGCGCCGGGGTCAGTGTGCGGACACTGCACTATTACGATGAGATCGGGCTGCTGAAACCGTCGGAGACCACCCAGGCCGGGTACCGTTTTTACGACGACATGGCCATGGCGTCTTTGCAGCAGATCCTGTTTTACCGTGAGCTGGACGTGCCGCTGGAGCAAATCGGACGCATCCTGGACGCCCCCGACAACGACCGCACCGAGGCCCTGCAAAAGCACCGGACGCTGCTGTTGATGAAGCGGCAGCGGCTGGACGATATGCTGCGGCTGGTAGACGAGACGATTGGAGGTATCGCAATGTACGATGAGAGACCGAAACCCACCCAGGCGGACTGGGAGGCAGTGAAGGGGCAGTACGCCCAGGAGGCGGCGGAGCGCTGGGGCAACACCGAGGCGTTTTTGGAGAGCCGGGAGAAGCACAAGGACTACACCCCGGAAAAAGAGGCGCGGATCCTGGCCGAGCAGGAGGAAATTTTCCAGGCGTTCGGGGCGTGCGCCGACCCGGAAGGGGAGGAGGCCCAGGCGCTGGTGAAGCGCTGGCAGGCCCACATCACCAAGTACCACTACCACTGCACCGACGGCATCCTGGCCTGCCTTGGGGAAAGCTACGTCAACGATCCCCGGTTCAAGGAGAACCTGGACAAGTACGGCCCCGGCACCGCCCAGAAAATGAGCGACGCCATCTCTGCATATTGTAAGAAATAACACGAAACCCGGACCGCGTCTGCGGTCCGGGTTTTCCCGTTTCGGCTTGGAAAAAAGATTCGTCAAATTCCTCAAATAACCGTTGCCAAACTGTTTGGCTTATTGTATAATTATCTTTAGTGACGCTTTGGCCGCCGATTGGGCCGGGCATTAATCGTTAAGGAGTGGAAACAACTATGAGCTATTCTCCAACCAATATCCGCAATATCTGCCTGCTGGGCCATAGCGGCAGCGGCAAGACCACCCTGGCCGAGAGTCTGCTGTTTGTGACCGGCGCCATCGACCGCATGGGCAAGACCCCCGATGGCAACACCACCTGCGACTACGACCCCGAGGAGGTCAAGCGCCAGATCTCCATCTCCCTGGCCGTGGCCCCTGTGGAATATAAGGGCTGCAAGATCAACGTGCTGGACGCCCCCGGCAACTTCGACTTTGCCGGTGAGGTGGTGCAGGCCCTGTGCGCCGCCGACGCCGCCATTCTGGTCTGCTCCGCCAAGGACGGCGTGTCCGTGGGCCTGGAGAAGGCGTGGAAGTACTGTGAGGAGCGCAAGCTGCCCCGCCTGATCTACATCTCCAA
>CAZCFU010000414.1:0-1242 GCA_964498005.1 uncultured Oscillospiraceae bacterium
GCCTGGTAGATCAGCTCCAGGGTGAAGCCCCGCTTCAGCTCCACCACGATGAGCTCGCCGTCCCGCAGGGCGGTGACGTCGCAGTCCTTCACCTCGCCCTTGACCTCATAGCCCAGCCCTTCCAGGTAGTCCCGCACCGGGCCGTACAGGTCGCGCTCTAACAGCTTGTCCATTCAGAACGCGTGGCCGATGTCGCGGCGGAAGTGCATATCGGTAAAGGAGATAGGCTTGGCGGCGGCGTAGGCGTTGGCAATGGCCTCGTCCAGCGTGCCGCCCAGGGCGATGACGCCCAGCACCCGCCCGCCGTTGGTGACGATCCGCCCGTCCTTCTCGGCGGTGCCCGCGTGGAACACCACGGCGGACTTGCCTGCCTCCTCCAGCCCGAAAATGGGATAGCCTTTCTTGTAGTCTGCCGGATAGCCGCCGGAGGCCAGCACCAGACAGCATGCGGCCTGGTTTTTCCACTGATAATCGACCTTGTCCAGCGTACCCTCCCGGCAGGCGGTGAAGATGTCCATCAAATCGCCGTCCAGCAGGGACAGCACCGCCTGACACTCCGGGTCGCCGAACCGGGCGTTGTACTCCACCACTTTCGGCCCCTCCGGGGTGAGCATCAGGCCGAAGTAGATGACCCCATGGAAGGGCCGGCCCTCCGCCTTCAGTGCCTGGATGGTGGGCAGGAAGATCTCGTCCATGCACCGCTTGGCAATGTCCGGGGTGTACTGGGGCGGGGGGGAGATGGCCCCCATGCCGCCGGTGTTGGGGCCCCGGTTGCCGTCATAGGCCCGCTTGTGGTCCTGGCTGGCGGGTATGGGCCGCACGTGCTCCCCGTCGGCAAAGGCCAGCACGGTGACCTCCGGCCCGGTCATGCACTCCTCGATGACCACGGTGGAGCCGGATTCGCCGAACTTTTTGTCCTCCATCATCTCCCGGGCGGCGGTTTTGGCCTCGTCCACGGTGGCGGCCACCACCACGCCCTTGCCCAGGGCCAGCCCGTCCGCCTTGACCACGATGGGCGCGCCCTGTGCCTCGATGTAGGCCAGGGCGTTGTCCAGCTCGGTGAACGTCTCGTATTTGGCGGTGGGGATGCGATATTTCTTCATCAGCTCCTTGGAGAACGCCTTGCTGGCCTCGATGATGGCGGCGTTTGCCCGGGGGCCGAAGGCGGGGATGCCCGCCGCTTCCAGTGCGTCCACCATGCCCAGAGCCAGGGGGTCGTCCGGGGCCACCACCACGAAGTCC
>CAZCFU010000414.1:1252-1521 GCA_964498005.1 uncultured Oscillospiraceae bacterium
ACGTCGGTGGCCTTTACGTTGACACACTGAGCCACTTGCCCGATGCCCGCGTTGCCGGGGGCGCAATACAGCTCGGTCACTTTGGGCGATTGCGACAGCTTCCAGCAAATGGCGTGCTCGCGCCCGCCGGAGCCTACGACTAAAACTCTCATGCAAATGCCCCCTTAATGGTGGAACAGCCGCATCCCGGTGAAGGCCATGACCATATCGTGCTTGTCGGCGGTGGCGATGACCTGGTCGTCCCGGATGGAGCCGCCGGGCTGGGCGAT
>CAZCFU010000415.1:0-1512 GCA_964498005.1 uncultured Oscillospiraceae bacterium
CCAGCATGGCCTGAGCGGACTGGATCAGGATGTTGTTCTTGGTGTAGGCCATCATCTCTTCGGCAACGTCGGTGTCGCGGATGGTGGACTCGGCATCCTGGATGTTCTCGGTCATGACGGACAGGTTGTTGATGGTGTGGTCCAGACGGTTCTGGGTGGCGCCCAGGGTACCACGGACGTCGGACACCTTGTTGATGGCGGCCTTGATGGCCTCAATGGCGGCAGCGGCGCTCTCCTGATCCCGGATGTCAACGCCGTCCAGGCCCAGGGTGGAGGTGTGGCAGTCGCTGATGGACACGCGCAGCTGGTTCCAGCTGTCGGCGGTGTCGCCGATCTGGAGGGTCAGGCCGCCGTCCTTGGCCATGCCGGTCTGCACGAAGCCGGTCCAGAGGGCGTCCGCGCCGTTGCCGTCGCCGGTCTTGCCGATCACGTCGTACTTGTCGCGGTCCAGGCCGCCCACCTTCTCGGTGAGGTACACGGTGTTGCTGTTCCGGTCAGTCTCCACGAAGACGGCGGGGTTGCCGTTGGCCACCTTGGACAGGCGGGCGACAGCCTCCGCGTCCAGGGTGTCGTCGCCGGCCTCCATGTCGGTCAGGTCGACCACGTTGTTGCCGTTCTTATAGTTGCTCTTCTTGCCCACGGCGAAGGTATAGGTCTCGTCGCCGATCTTGAGGACGGTGCCGTCCTTCACGCCGGACAGGGTGAAGGTAGCCTGGGCGGCCACGTCGCCGCCGCCCCAGTTGTGCTTCCGCAGCTCGGTGACGGCCTGGACGAAGGCCTGGTTGCCGGCGTCCGCGCCGACATCGCTGTCAACGCCGTCGTTCACACCGGAGCCCGTCCAGGAGACCGCCATCGATGTAGTGCCGATGGGATCGTCCAGCGCCGCGTTGTCAGCGTTGTCCTGCACGGTCAGGATGATCTTGCCGCTGCCGTCGTTGGTAATATCGTACTTCCAGCCATCCGCGTCAGTCCAGGAGGTAGCGGTAAGGGCGGCGGCCAGGGTCTTGCCGTTGATCACGCCACCCGCGGCGGCAGTGGCCGACACCAGGGTCGTGCCGCCGACCGTGATGGCAACAGAGGCGTCGGAGGTAGCGTTCCAGTTGACCTTGCTCAGGTCGATCTCGTACTGGCCCATCTGCTTGGAGGTGCCGTAGGCGCCGTCGCGGACGGCCGTCAGAGAATCGGCGGCGAGATTGGCCAGGGAGTCGGGCTCGGTGGACATGGTGCCGTCCAGCAGCTTGATGCCGTTGAAGTTGGCGGAGTCAGCGATGCGGTTGATCTCGCTCTTCAGCTGGTCAACTTCCTTCTGCAGCTGGGCGCGGTCGGTAGCGCCCTCGTAGGTGCCGTTGGCGGACTGGGTGGCCAGCTCGACCATACGGTTGAGCATATCATGAACTTCCTGCAGGGCGCCCTCAGCGGTCTGCACCAGGCTGATGCCGTCCTTCGCGTTCTTCTGGGCGGTCTCCAGGCCGGTGATCTGGGCGCGCATCTTCTCGGAAATGGCCAGACCGG
>CAZCFU010000416.1:0-1510 GCA_964498005.1 uncultured Oscillospiraceae bacterium
AAGCTCTTGCACTGGACCACCGAGCCCTTCACCAGGCTCAGCGCCTCGATCTCCCGCCCGGGGATGTGGTCAATATTGAGCAGCAGCATCCTCTTCCCCTCCTCTGATCTGCTTGATGCGCTGGTACAGCGCCGCCAGTATCCCGACGATCATCACCGCCGGGACGGCCGCGATGGCAATGACCACGCCGATGGGGGGTGCGTCCGCCGCGTCCACGGTGAACCCCCACACGATGAGGCCGATGAGGGCCCCCAGCATCACCAGCATGACCACCGCCGCCCCCACGGGGCTGACGTACCGGGTCAATTTGTCCTGTTTTCCCACGTTCATGAACTTTGTCCCCTCCTGTTCCTGCCGCTCCATGGATGCCAGCACCTCGTCGGCGTCCAGTCCGTCCAGCTGGCTGCGGCTGTCCCGGATCTGGGCGCACACGCCCTGGGCCGCCGCCAGGTTGGCCTGCCTGCGCTCCAGCTGGATGATGTGCCGCCCCATGGCGTCCTCCAGGGTGAGGGCCCCGGATTTGAGGCGCAGGATCTCCTCGATGGGCACGTCCAGCATCCGCAGCAGCTTGATTTTTTTCAGCCACGCCACGTCGGCGTCGCTGTAGTCCCGGTAGCCGTTTTCGCTGTTCCGGCCGGGGGTGAGCAGCCCTTCCTTTTCGTAAAAGCGGATGTTGCCCTTGGTGACGCCCACCAGCTGCTCCACCTGATTGATCTTCATGGACTTCCCTCCTCCCTGAGTGTATGGTATACCTTCCAGCAGGTGGAAGGTCAAGGGGATTTTCAGATTTTTTCAAAAAAACGGAGCGGCGTGGCCGCTCCGCTTTCCGGTCACAAAGGTTACACCCCGTCTAAGGCTTGCTTGAGGTCGGCAATGAGGTCGTTCAGATCCTCGATGCCCACGGACAGGCGCACCAGGTCGGGGGACACCCCGGCGGCCTCCAGCTCCGCGTCGTTCATCTGCCGGTGGGTGGCGGAAGCGGGGTGGAGCACGCAGGTCTTGGCGTCCGCCACGTGGGTGGCGATGGAGGCCAGCTTCAGCCCCGCCATAAACCGCTCGGCGGCGGCCCGGCCGCCCTTCACGCCGAAGGACACCACGCCGCAGCATCCGTTGGGCAGATATTTTTGCGCCAGCTCATGGTATTTGTCCCCGGGCAGGCCGGCATACCGGACCCAGGCCACCTTTTCATTGCCCTGAAGCCACTCGGCCACCGCCTGGGCGTTAGCGCAGTGCCGCGCCATGCGCAGGGGGAGGGTCTCCATCCCCATGCCCAGCAGCCACGCGTTCATGGGGGCGGGGGTGGAGCCGAAGTCCCGCATCAGCTGCACCACCGCCTTGGTGACGTAAGCGCCCCCCTGGCCGAAGCGCTCGGTGTAGGTCACGCCGTGGTAGCTGTCGTCGGGGGTGGTCAGGCCGGGGTACTTGTCTGCGTGGGCGTTCCAGTCGAAGTTTCCGGAGTCCACAATGGCCCCGCCCACGGCGGCGGCGTGGCCGTCCAGGTACTTGGTGG
>CAZCFU010000417.1:0-1508 GCA_964498005.1 uncultured Oscillospiraceae bacterium
TGCAGGAGCGGCTGGAAACGCTGAGCGTCCGTGAAGGGATCATCTTAGCCGCCGCAGCCCAGCGCGACCCGCCCGGGGACATGACCCAGGCCATCAACTGTCTCCAGTCCCTGGACGACTACGAGATGCGCGTCAACGTGGGCAGCTACGAGGGGCTGGGCCACGCCTATCTCCTCAATGAGACCAAGATGCCGCAGAGCGCCATTCTCTTTGCCGATCTGGCGCAGACGGGGCGGTACTACGAGGATCAGCACCCCGGCCTGTTCGTGGGGAACTGCTATGTGGAGTATCCGCGAAAAGCGCCCCAGCCCGCCTATCAGGGCCAGGGTTCACCCCTGCCGAAGGACGATGGCTGGAGCGTCAGGCTGAAGGTCTCTTCCCCCGCTGTGCCGGAGGGCGTGTGGCTGAGTCTGCCGGATTCATCGAATTGGGATGATGATACCTTCCAAGGCGAGTCGCTGACGCTCCAGGCTCTTCACGTTCAGCGTTGGAGCGAGTGTGCCCTTCTGGACGCCCGGTGCATCCTGCCCGAAGCGGGGAACCTCATGGAGCAGTACGACGATCTGGCGGACCTGCTCTACGACGGTCAGGAACTTGGGTATGTCCTTGCCGAGCGCGGACAGGGTTCGCCCACCTTTATGGAGCGATATGCCGCCGCGCTGGAGTTAGAGGGCTGCCACAGCCTGAAACTGGCGCTGGACATCTCTCAAAACCGGCAGTGCTATGACTGGGTGCCCCGCGCTGATCTGGAAGCCTCCGCGACTGGTCTCCTGCTGGACGCCGGCGTATCGGAGGAACTCATCCGTGCCAGCGGCATCGACCTGGCTGGCTACAAAGCCCATCTGCTGGAGGAGCAGGGCTATACACTCACCTCCGATGAGGGGGCCTATATCAGAAGGAACAGTGAAGAATTCTACTACGCCTACAGCACCTCCACCCCGGAGCAGTCCGGGATGATGATGCAATAAAACATTTTACAGGGGCCGTTTTCCCGATGGGGACAGCGGCCCCGTTTTTTTGTGCCCTTTTTCGGGAAAACGCCCCGGAAAGGAGCGCCTATGGACTTGGACAATTCCATTGCCGAGTACCTGAAAGCCTATCACACCGGCGAGGCGCAGGCGGTAACCAGCCGGGAGCTGGAAACGGTCTTCCGCATCCGCGGCCCCTGCCTGCGCAAAGCGGTCAACCGACTGCGGGCGGCGGGTGTGCCCATCTGCAGTTTCGCCAGCGGCTATTACTACGCCGAAACCATTGAGGAACTGGATCACACGATCAGCCAGCTTCTCAGCAGAGTCAAGTACATCCTCCATGCGGCGTGGGGGCTGAGAAATGCCCGGAGGAAGTTCGTTGACACCGGGCAAATTTCGCTCCCCCTCGACGGGGGTGATAACCCCTGAGAAGCTTTATCCCTTGGGTGGGCGGCAAGTGGAAACTGCTGTGGCTCATCAATATACTGGCCCCCAGCCGATACGCCCGCTTTGTGGACGTATTCGGCGGCAGCGGCACCG
>CAZCFU010000418.1:0-1507 GCA_964498005.1 uncultured Oscillospiraceae bacterium
TTAATCCTCGGTGGTCTGAACCTCCACCACGGTGCCCATGTCGTTGAACACAGAGTAGTCGACGTTCATCGCGGCGGCGGTCTCGGTGTTGACGGTGATGATGCCGCCGTCCACCAGGTAGTAGTCCTCCATGCCGCCCATGCCGTTGACGATGGCCTGATAAGCCAGGTCGGCGGTCTGGGCGCCCAGGTCGGTGTAGTTCACGCCGCAGGTGGCAAAGGCGCCGTTGCGGACAAAGGAGTCGGCCCCGGTGTAGTGGGGGATGCCGGCCTTGGCCAGATCCTCATAGATCGCCAGCTCCGCCAGGGCAATGATGTTGTCAGTGGGGGTGAATACGGCGTCCACGCCGGCGGCGATCAGGGCGGAGGCGGCGGTCACCACCTCGGCGTTGTTGGTAGCGGTCTGCTCCACGTAGGCGATGCCCTTGGCGTCCAGATAAGCCTTGGCGTCGGCGATGGGTTTGGCGGAGTTCAGCTCACTCAGGGAGTACAGCAGGCCCACCTTGGACACGCCCGGGTTCTGGGCCAGCATCATGTCCAGGATGAAGGGGGTGTTCAGCGCGTCGCTGGTGCCGGTCACATAGTCGATGCCCAGCAGGTCGGCCTCCTCCGGGTCGGAGACGGCGGCGTACACCACGGGGGTCTTGGTGTCCTCGGCGCACACGGTGGCGATCTGGGCGGCGGCGGTGGCGATGGGGATGATCACGTCCACCTTGTCGGCAATGGCCTGGTCGCCCAGCTGCCGCAGCACGGTCTGGTCGTCCTGGCTGCCACAGGTGATGGTGTACTTGATGGTGATGCCGTTCTCGGCGGCAATTTGATCCAGCCGCGCGGCGGCGGCGTTGGCGATCTCGTCCAGGGAGGGATGGTCAAACTGCTTGATGATGGCCACATTGTAGACAGTGCCGGCGTGCTGCTGGTCGTCGGTCTGGCTCTGACCGCCGACGGTCACGGTGGGGCCGTCGGAACTGGTAATCGTGCCGCCGTTACAGGCGCACAGGGACAGGGTCATAGCCGCGGCGGCGGCCAGGGCGAAGAACTTCTTGACGATGTTTTGCTTTTTCATGATTTTTTCCTCCTAAAGATTTAGTCACGTTTCACCTGTTCGCAACGCGCGGCTTCACTCCGACTCGGGCAAAACCCAGTCCTGCTTCGCAGGTCTTGGGCTTTTGCCCTCGCTTCGCTCCATCCGCGCTGCTCACGACGGCTCCACGCTCTTCAGGTGGCAGATGACCCGAATTTTGCCGGGATTCGGGGAGGAAAGGCAAACAAAAAAGACTTTCATCCCACACATGGGACAAAAGCCATTGCTTCTGCGATACCACCCAAATTGACGTTAAAAACGTCCGCTCGCTTACGCGTACCATCATACGCGCCCCGATGGATAACGGGTGGGAAACCCGTCGGTCTCTACTTAGCCGAAGCCGTTCGATCCGCCCTCCGAAGTCCATTCGCCGGCCGCTCGCCGCCCCGTTCCCACCATCGGGGGCTCTCTGAAGGTCTGCCGC
>CAZCFU010000419.1:0-1507 GCA_964498005.1 uncultured Oscillospiraceae bacterium
AGATCGGCCAGTACGCCGAGAATGTCTACTTCGGCAAGCCCTGCGGCCTGATGGATCAGATGGGCTCATCTGTCGGCGGCGCGGTGTTCATCGACTTCAACGACCCCGCCAATCCGGTGGTGGAAAAGGTGGACTTTGACTTTACAAAGTCGGGCTACACCCTGTGCGTGGTGGATTCCTGCTCCAGCCACGACGACCTCACCGACGATTACGCCGCCGTCACCCGGGAAATGGGCGCGGTGTCCGCTCACTTTGGCAAAACCGTCCTGCGGGACGTGCCTGAGTCCGACTTCCGCGCCGCTATCCCCGCCCTGCGGAAGGAGTGCGGCGACCGGGCGGTATTGCGCGCGCTTCATTTCTATACCGATGACCGCCGGGCATCGGAGGAGGCCCAGGCGCTCAAGGCCGGGGAGTTTGACCGCTTCCTGGCCCTGGTGAACGCCTCCGGCCTGTCCTCGTCCCTCCACCTGCAAAATACCTGGTCCATCCGTACCCCCGGCCGGCAGGCCGTCCCCATGGTGCTGACCATCGGCTCGGAGCTGCTGGACGGCACGGGGGCCATCCGGGTGCATGGCGGCGGCTTCGCGGGCACCATCCAGGCGTTTGTGCCCGACGAAAAGCTGGATCAGTTCAAGGCAGGCATGGAGGCCCTGCTGGGTGAGGGCAAGTGCCATATCCTGCACATCCGTCCCGTTGGCGGGTGCGTCGTGGCGGAATAAGGAGGGGCTTTGATGATGATCGACAACGCTGTTTCCAAGCTGGTCTCTTATGCTTTGCGGACCGGGTTGATCCAGCCCTGCGAGAAGGACTGGGCTGTCAACACAATACTGGATGTATTAAAACTGGACAGTTATACAGATCCTTGTCAGGACTGGGGCGAGGTGGAGCTGGCTCCTGTGCTGGATGAGCTGCTGGACGACGCCCATCAGCGGGGTGTGCTGACGGAAAACTCCGTGGTCTACCGCGACCTGTTCGACACGGAGATCATGGGGCGGCTGGCGCCCCGGCCCGCCCAGGTCATCGAGAAGTTCCAGACCCTTTATCGGGGATCCCCGGAGAAGGCCACCGATTGGTACTACAAGTTCAGCCAGGACACCAACTACATCCGCCGGGACCGCATCGCCAAGGACGTGCAGTGGAAGGCCCCCACCGAGTACGGCGATCTGGACATCACCATCAACCTGTCCAAGCCGGAGAAGGACCCCAAGGCCATCGCGGCGGCGAAAAACCTGCCCGCCTCCGCCTACCCCCGGTGCCAGCTCTGCGCGGAAAACGAGGGCTACGCCGGCCGGGTGAACCACCCCGCAAGGCAGAACCACCGCATCGTGCCCATCACCATCAACGGCTCGCCCTGGTTTTTGCAGTATTCCCCTTACGTTTACTACAACGAGCACTGCATCTGCCTGAACAGCGTCCACACCCCCATGAAGATCGACCGGGCCTGCTTCGGCAAGCTGCTGGATTTCGTGGGCCAGTTCCCCCACTACTTCGTGGGCTCCAACGCCGA
>CAZCFU010000420.1:0-1506 GCA_964498005.1 uncultured Oscillospiraceae bacterium
TCCTCCTTTTTCAGCAGATCCACGTAGTTGATGATGGAGGTCAGCGGCGTTTTCAAGTCGTGGGACACGTTGGTGATGAGCTCCGCCTTGAAGTGCTCGCTCTTCAGCCGGTCGTCCACCGCCGCCGAGATGGCGTGGCCCAGGTTGTTCAGCTCGTCGGCGTGCCCCCGCAGGTCGGGGAGCATATGCCGGGTGTCAATGTGGTAATTGGGGTTGCCGCCGATGATCTCCTGGGTGCCGTGGCGGATCTTCTTCCACTGGTAGGCCCACCCGCACAGGTAGACCGATGCCAGGAAGGTCACCAGCAGCCACAGCCACCCAGCGCCGTTATCCACGGTCACAAGGGTGAAGAGAGCGTAAGTCATACAGCCCAGCACCGCCTTCCATACCAGGGGGACGGCCTGGATCGCCCGCCCCATCATCCCGAACAGCTCACACAGCCAGCACCAAAACCGTAAAAACACCCTCCAGCACCAGCCGCAGACCGCCCACGTCCAGGTGTCGCGCAGCAGGGTGTGGGCCTTGCACCGGGCGCACACCGTGATCAGCGCCCCCATGCCCAGGGCCGCCGCGCAGGCCACCGCGACGCCGACCTCAATCAGCTGCATATACATGGGGATATACATATAGGAATCCCTCGTCACGACGACCCCCGCGCCCACGGCGCCCACGCCCCCCAAAAACAGGAGGAACAGGACCACATCGCCGGGGAGCCGGTGGAACCAGTTGAGGTAAATGCCCTCTACTCCCCGCTTGTGGCCCGCGCCGCAGCACAGATATACCATCAGCAGCAGGCCCAGCACACCCAGCACGATGGTGGCCGCCAGATATCCCTCCCGGCCGGCCTGCCACTGCTCCAGCCTCACGGCGGCCCTGTGGTATTGGTCATCCACCCGGAGGGCGTCGTCCACCCACAGGATCAGGTTGAAGGTCTCCGTCGCCGCGGCTTCCGCCTCTTCCGCCGCCTCCACCGCCTCCTGCGTCAGGCACCATGTCATGCCGTCCGCGTCAAAGATATAGCCGAACTGGTTGGCCTCCAGGCAGGCCCTGATCGTGGGGGCATAGATGTACATCCCCTCCGGGGTCTCCACCCGCAGCACGCAGGTGTAGGTGTCCTCGTCGCACAGCACCGCGTCCAGGTCTACGGGAATGATGGGGCCGCCCTCGTCGTTCTGGATACCCAGGGCCGCGCCGTCACTGCTGTTCTGAACTGACTTCACCAGACCGGGCAGCCGTTCCCGCCACAGTTCGTCACGGCGCTCCTCGCCGTATTCCGCGCTGTTCAGGGCGGACTCCCGCGGGACGTCATCCCAATACTCCCAGCCTATATCGACGCTGACGCCGGGTTCCTCCCCCGTGCGCCGGGTGTATTCCCTCCAGTAGTCCACGCTCACCTTGGCGCTGTCCTCCTGGGTGTTGCCGTAGATGATTTTGCCGTCCTTGTCCAGCATCTGCCAGCGCAGGTTGGTGGCCCCGGCGTCATACTGCGCCTCCAGCTGCTCCAGC
>CAZCFU010000421.1:0-1506 GCA_964498005.1 uncultured Oscillospiraceae bacterium
AGAGCAATATGCTGATCCAGAAAGGTATCTTTCGTCTGCGTACAGATCAAGTGCAAATTTTCTGGCATATCGTTTCTGTAGGAGAGCCGATTATATTCATCGGCAACGATGAAAGCTATGACCTGGATCTGGGAGTTTTCTTTTAACGCATGAAACAGGCTGTCAATAACTGATTCTGAAATTCTCTCCTGCCCAAATATTTGCCCAACCAGAGCAATATATTCAGCGTTGTTCTGTGCGGCTTTATCAATCAACTCAACAAATTTTTTCGTCCTTTCGGCTTGCCATTTCTGAGAAAGTTTTACTCCAAGATTCTCTGCGCAAACAGCTCCCAGTCGAACATCAGCACATAGAAGTAGTTTCATCAATCATTCTCCCTTCAAAAATCGAAGTATCAACAAATGCAATTCTAAATTCCCTTAAGCATCCGCCCAAATGGTTGGTAACAAATTAGTTTTTGTTATCGTGTGAATCGATAGCGATGTTTTCGTTATTGGCCAACATTCATCTTCATTAATCTGATGTTTCCGCCAGTGCCTCTTCAATTTTTCGGTTCATGATGTCGTAGGCTCCCCAGTCTACCGTCAATCTGGCTGCTGTGTTTGTACCGCTGTCCTGGTTCAAAGCCTGGACAGCGGCCTTTATCATTTTAACAATTTCTTGACTGGAAACAACACCTTTCTCTCTCAACCACTTTTCATCCACACGCGTAATGGTATGAGCCGTCACATTCCGCAGCCGCTCCTCGACCTGACGCAGCTGAAGCAGTGGAGTTGTCCATGTCTCCTTGCCGCATTTTTTCTCCAAAACTGTTGCATAGTGGCCGGAAATCAGAAAAGTCCGGTCAATGTTCCGCCCGGAAGTCTCCAGCAGTCCCAGCAATTCCTGGCCTGTCTGATCCGCCGTCATCCAGTCCCGGCAGAAACGACCGTTGCTGTCACAGTAGGCGGACAGCGGATAGCCTGCCTTCTCCTCCACGGCCAGCTTCATCAGCTCATACAGCCCTGGCGTCAGGCCCCGCAGGAAGTCCGACAGATCGCCCCGCCGCTGCTTCATTTGCAGCCAGAGGAGATATTCCGCCAGATGAATCCGTCCCTGATTGCTGCCCAGCAGGCCCAACTCCGCCTTGACGTCCGGCTTGATGGACCGCCAGTTCAGCTCCAGACGGGCTTTCGCCGCATCCAGTAGGGTATATGCCCGCGGACTGAGCAAGGAACGGACCTGCTTGGCCACATCCAGCGCGGCGGCGTAATCGTAGGAACGCAGATGGGCGGAAACGGACTCTTTTTGCAGCTGGGCGTTCAGGTTCTCATACTGGACCTCCTGACAGCGGTCTATGTACTCCTCGTTGTCCAGGTCGCACTCCCAATAGAGGTCCACGTCGTAGTCCGTATGCGGCTCCAGGCGGGGGTTCTGGGCTTTCACCGGCGTAGCCGTCTGGACCGGCAGCACCGGAAACGGCAGAAACGCCGCCAGCAGGTACAGCGCGCTCTTCATTGCCGGGGT
>CAZCFU010000422.1:0-1504 GCA_964498005.1 uncultured Oscillospiraceae bacterium
CAAGAGGCAAGTCTCAAAAACTGTTGCGTCATGATGGTAGTGTGGTATGCTGCCGCATTATGCTATTTTTCCACGGAAGCATTGTGAGGTTAAAAATGAAATCCTATTTATTTGTTTCAAAAATTCGGATACAGACTGCCTGGGCCTATCGGTTCAATGTAATCTCCACCATTCTGATCCAATGCCTGATTATGTATGCTATGTCCTGCTTCTGGATTGCGGCCTATGACGGCTCACAGGCCGTTGCCGGAGTGAAGCAGCAGGACATGATTACATACACCATCATCTCGGTCATTATGGGCAACCTGCTGACCATGGGCGTTCAGAATCGAATTGCGGGCAGTGTTCGGTCGGGCAGCGTGGCCCTGGACCTGCTGAAACCCGTGAACATCTACGGCATCTATCTGGCGGAGGACCTGGGCGACTGCGCCGCCGCCTTTTTCCAGAAGGCAATTCCCCTGCTGGTGGTGGGCACGGTCATGTTCGGATTTCCCGCCCCGGCCTCGGCGCTCCACTTCCTGTTGTTCCTGCTCAGCTTTGTGATCGGCTACCTCATTAACTGGATTCTGGCCGCGCTGCTGGGTCTGCTGGCGTTCAAGACCCTGCGGCTCGGCCCCTGGGCCAATGCCAAAGGTTTCATTATGAAGCTGCTGTCCGGCAGTATCTTCCCGCTCTGGTTTTTCCCGGCGGGGTTCCGCAGGGTGTTGGAGCTGCTGCCTTTTATGAACATCTACCAGCTTCCCCTCGGCATTTACATCGGCCAGTACGGGATGGAGGAAATCGCGTTCCGCACAGGGCTTCAATTATTCTGGTGCGTGGCGCTGTGGCTGGTGTTTGACGTGCTGCAAAAGAAAGCGTCCGCAATGGTGCTGATCCAGGGAGGGTAACATGAAAACCATACGATATTACACTTCCGTGGCGGTTCAAATTTTCAAGATCGCCATTCAGGCCGAGCTGGAGTACCCCTTCATGCTCCTGGGCCATCTGCTGGCCAACTCCATCCAGTGGGTGGTGGGCTTCGCCACCGTCAAATTCGTGGTGGACCAGTTCGGCTCCATCGGCGGCTGGGGCTACGAGAGCTTGGCGTTTTTATACGGTATGTCGGTGCTCCAGCACGCGCTGGCGGTGGTGCTCTACATCCAGACCTGGTACATGGGCTATATGGTCATTGAGGGAGAGTTTGACCGCGTTCTGCTGCGGCCTATGGGCGTGGTGTTTCAGTTTCTGTTCGCGGATTTCAACCTCATCGGCTTCACCGACATGATTCCGGGGCTGATCGTCTTTTGCTATGGCTGGACAAAGGTGGGGCTGGACCCCACTCTGACCAACATTCTGCTGGTGCTGTGCATTTTGGCGGGCGGGACGATGATCCGGGGCGCGGTATGGATGTTCTGCGGCTCCATGTCCTTCTGGACGAAAAGCACCGCCAATTTTACCGATATGGTGGGTGAGCTGTTTGAGCGGGTGTCCATGTATCCCGTCACCATATACCCCAGGTGGGCGC
>CAZCFU010000423.1:0-1501 GCA_964498005.1 uncultured Oscillospiraceae bacterium
TCTTTTAATGCATCCATCCTCTTTGGATGGTCCATAAATCTTGCTGCTGGGAACATTGTATGTTCTAATATTAACTTTTCCATTGGTATCATATCAGTAATGATTTTCCTTGCATCTTTTTGAAATGCACTGCTGATAAACTCTGTATTGAAATGGATGGTTCTTTTTCCAAACAGATCATCAAGTGCATATCCATAAGTGGGATAACCACTGTGAGAATAATACCTCGCAAAGAGACTATAACATAATTCATCCCCATAGATTTTTGGCATAAATGCTATCATATCGCTATCTCCATTATCTGTATATCTGATGCTTTCAGCAGTTTAACAATGTCTGTATTATCATCTTTTGATTGCTGTACCAACTGCTTTATCGTTGCTCCTTTGATGCTTGTTTCTGCTGTTTTGGTTTTCTCCAACACTGGTTTTTCTTTTGGTAATGTGGATGTCTGCTTTGCCTTTGGATGCCCTATATCAATGAAATTCTGTAGGTTCTTCATCCTTGTGTGGAATGTGCTTAGAATGACTTCCTTTGTTAATGTTTCCTTACCAGATAGAATTGCTGTCTGTTGGGATTCTATGAGCAGTGAGACTACCAAACCAATAATTCCATTACTGCACTGATACAAAGTCTCTATAATCTCTGGTGTAATTGCTGAAGGTTTTGCTACATACTGATAGGAATATAAAATCTCACAAAACCTTATAAAGTAAGCATCACAAGGCGATTCTAAATATGATAATCCTATGCTCCTTCTTGCAAGGTGCATTTCTTGTTGGAATAAATTTTCTACCTCTGGCAAACCAACCAAACAAATAGAAATACCACTTGTATTTATAAGTTGAGTCATTGCAGATACCAAATTCACACCATTTTTATTACGACAGATATTTTGACATTCATCAACGACTATCAAGAGAATATGGTTTAATGCGACTTGTGCAACCATCCCTAGCAACACATCAATGCTTGCTTTCCCTTTAATGGCAGCATCCCTATAATTCGTTCCCAAACTCATATCAACTTCACCTAAGATGGATAACAGCAAACCTTTGATGGAGCAGTCGTGGGGGCATTGGATATTTACACAATGTATTATTCTTGTATAGGGCTTCTGTAATGTAATTATCTCCATTCCCCCAGATATTTCTATGCTTTTTGCTATTGCTGTGCTTTTCCCTATGCCAGATTTCCCAATGATGGAAAAACTGTCACTTCCTCCTAAGATGGAGTTATATTTTGCTCCTTGCATCCCTCTGTGGTTGCTGTTGCTCTGCCTTACTGCATCAATGCTTTGTTTCTTGTAAAGTGAATGGAGCATTGATAAATATATCTTGCTGTAAATCTCATAGGTCATATTTGATGGTATGTAAATTTCTGATAATCTGTTTAATTCCATCAGTCGTATGCTTGCATCTGCTTTACAGATGCAAGGGTCATACTCCGGTAAATAAGTCAATCTCTGCTCCAATTCATCCCCCATCAGCATTGATGGTAT
>CAZCFU010000424.1:0-1487 GCA_964498005.1 uncultured Oscillospiraceae bacterium
TGCGGGCCTACGGCCAGTCCGACCCGGTGGTGGAGTATAAGCGGGAAGGCTTCGATATGTTCGAGCAGATGATCGCCGCCATCCAGGAGGAGACGCTGCGCCGCCTGCTCACCGTCCGGATCAAGACCAACGAGGAGATCAAGCGGGAGCGGGTGGCCAAGATCACCGGCCAATCCGGCGGCGCCGACGGCACCGTGAAGAAGCAGCCGGTGAAGAAGGTGACCAAGATCGGCCGCAACGACCCCTGCCCCTGCGGAAGTGGATTAAAATGGAAGAAGTGCACTTGCGCCGAGTACCATAAGGACGCGTGAGCCAATGCGCCTGGAGACAGACCGGCTGATCGTCCGGGACTTTACCATGGGCGACCTTCCCGCCCTATGGGACATTTTCCGGGACGAGAAGGCCATGGAGCATATGGCCCCCATGACCGAGGGGGAGACGGAGGAATTCCTGCGCTCCTTCTGCGTGGAGCGCACGCCGCCGGGAGGCTTCGCCGTCCAGCTGCGGGGCGGCGGCGAACTGGCGGGCTATGTGCTGTTCAACCAGGTGGACGCCCCCGGCATCTACGAGCTGGGCTGGGTGTTCCGCTGGGACTGCTGGGGGCGCGGTCTGGCCCGGGAGGCCAGCGAGGCCCTGCTGGACCACGCCTTTACCGCGCTGGACGCCCACAAGATCATTGCCCAGACGGAGGACACCGTCCGGGCCGCCCCGCTGCTGGAGCGGCTGGGCATGGCCCGGGAGGGGATCTTCCGCCGGCACGGCTTGGGCAGGGACGGGAACTGGAAGGATATTCATTGGTATGGCCTGCTGCGAGAGGAGTATGTAAATGGAACTTACGGAACGCACCCGTAACAGCGTGACCTACTTCGGCGCTGACGGCATCGACGCCGCCGGGGGAGTGGCCCACGGCTTTTCCACCCGCCTGGGCGGCGTGTCGGAGGGGATGTGGGAATCCCTCAACCTGGGCGTCAGCCGGGGGGACGACCCGGATCACGTCCGGGAGAACTACCGCCGCTTCTTCGCCGCCATCGGCGTGGACGGCAGCAAACTGGCCATGACCAACCAGGTCCACGGGGGGGTGGTGCGCACGATCACCACCGCCGACGTGAAGGCCGACCCCTATGACAGGCCGGGCTACGAGGCGGACGGGCTGATGACCGACCTGCCCGGGGTGGCGCTGATGGTCTACTCCGCCGACTGCATCCCCATCCTCTTTTACGACCCGGCGCGGCGGGTGATCGCCGCCGTCCACGCGGGCTGGCGGGGCACCGCCGCCGGCATTGCCAGCACTGCCGTGGAGCGGATGGTGGACGTGTACGGCTGCCGTCCGGCGGACATTCTGGCCGCCATCGGCCCGGGCATCGGCCCGGACTGCTTCGAGACCCACGAAGACGTGCCCAACGCCATGACCGCCGCCCTGTCCACCGCCGTACTCCGCCACATCAAGATCAAGGAGAACGGCAAGTTCGCCGTGGATTTGAAAAATA
>CAZCFU010000425.1:0-1484 GCA_964498005.1 uncultured Oscillospiraceae bacterium
GCCCGCCCTGCCGCTGGCGGCGGTGTGGACGTGGCCCAGAGCGGCGTAGGCCGCGCCGCTCTGCTCCAGCGAGTTCGGGGCGATGGGGGCGTAAGTCCCCGCCGTGCCCACCTCACCGTGGACGCAGAGCAGATGGAGCTTCCCGTCGTCCGGGGCGGCAAAGCCGGACAGCGGGTCGTCCTCCCGGTGGGGGGCTGTAAAGGCGCAGCCATGTACAACGCAGTTGAGGGCTGGAAGCTCGACCCCTTGCAATTCAGGCTGTGTAAAGATATGTACATTGTCAGGCCAATCGGCCAGGGCATAGGGGGACTTGCCGTGATAATAGTCGTGGTTGCCCGGGGCGATGAACACCGGTACGCCCATATCGCCCAGCGCCCGGGCCAGGGCCCGGACGGTCTCCGGGTAGACCCGCGCGCCGTCAAACAGATCGCCGGGGAGGAGGACCAGATCCACCCCCTCGTCCCGGGCCAGTTTGGTGAGGCGGGCGGGGAGCTCCCGCAGCTCCCGGCGGCGCTGGGCGCCTTTCTCGGGGGGGAGCCCCGACAGGGGGGAGTCCAGGTGGAAATCAGAGGCGTGAAGCAGCTTCATGAAGGCTCCCCCTTACGCGATGTCGATACGCTGGACGCTGACGCAGCGTTTGTTGGCGGCATCGATCTCAAACAGCACCGCGTTCAGCTTGCAGGGCCCCGGGGCGGGCTCGAACCGGCGGGGCAGGCCGCCCAGAAAGCGGTTGATGGCCTGCTCCGGCTTGATGCCGATGACGGACTGGCTGGGGCCGGTCATACCCAGGTCGGTGACAAAGCCCAGGCCCTTGGGGAGTACCTGGCAGTCGGCGGTGGGCACGTGGGTGTGGGTGCCCCACAGCGCTTGCGCGCGGCCGTCCAGATACCAGGCCATGGCCCCCTTCTCGCTGGTGGCCTCGGCGTGGAAGTCCACCAAGGTGATATCGGCCTCCCCCTGCTTCAAGGCCCAGTCAATTTTGGTGAAGGGGTTGTCAAAGTTAGTGTCCATGGCCACCCGGCCGATGAGATCCACCACCCGGATGCGCAGGCCCCGGGGGCCGTCGAATATGCCCCAGCCCCGGCCGGGGGCGCGGTTGGTGTAGTTGGCGGGGCGGATGATGTAGGAATTGCGCTCCATATACTTAACGATCTGTTGTTTATCCCAGGTGTGATTGCCCATAGTGATCACGTCCGCCCCGGCGGAGAAGATGGCGTCCGCCTGGGCCGGGAGCAGGCCGTTGCAGGCGGCGTTCTCCCCGCACACCACCGTGAAATCAACGCCGTGGCTTTTGCGCAGGGCGGGCAGGTGGCGGGAGAGGAAATCCACTCCGGCGTCCCCCACCACATCGCCTACGGCCAGTACATGAATGTTCATTGCGGCACCTCCGTTCAATCGTTTGGCCGAGCCGCAATGAAAGCGACCCGGCCATGCACCGATCCGAGCGTGATGATCTCGGGTTTAATTTTCCTGCTCCACCAGCA
>CAZCFU010000426.1:0-1476 GCA_964498005.1 uncultured Oscillospiraceae bacterium
GACGTCCTCTACCGCCCGGTGGATCGTGTGGTGGTCATGGGCGACGGCCGCATCCAGTATGACGGCGACCCTGACACGCTGCTGTGTACGGATCTGCTGCAGGAGGGCGGCATCCGGGAGCCGCTGTACGTCACGGCGCTGAAATACGCGGGGGTGGAGCTGGCGGCTGATATGCGTCCGTCCTGCCTGCCCGAGCTGGAGCTGTCCGAGGAGCATAAGGCCCAGGTCAGGGCATGGTTTGCCAAACAGCCCCCGGCGGCGGCTGTTTCCCAGCGGGAGGTCCTGCTGAAGGCGGAGCGGATCGACTTTACATACGCGGGCGGGCACCACGCCCTGCGGGGCATTGACGCCGTTATCCACAAGGGCGAGATGCTCAGCATCGTGGGCACCAACGGCGCCGGAAAATCCACCTTTTCCAAAGTGATCTGCGGCTTTGAACAGCCTCAAACCGGCCGTCTGAAGCTGAACGGCACGGATATGGCCGAGCTGTCCATCAAGGAGCGGGCCGACCACATCGGCTACGTCATGCAGAACCCCAATCAGATGATCTCCAAAGTTCAGATTTTTGACGAGGTGGCGCTGGGTCTGCGCAACCGGGGCGTCTCCGAGGAGGAGATCCGCCCCAGGGTGGAGGAAACCCTGAAAATCTGCGGCCTGTATCCCTTCCGAAACTGGCCCATCTCCGCGCTGAGCTACGGGCAGAAAAAACGGGTCACCATCGCCTCTATCCTGGTGCTCCGGCCGGAAATGATCCTGCTGGACGAGCCCACCGCCGGACAGGACCTGCGGCACTACACCGAAATCATGGACTTTTTAAGCGAGCTGAACCGGCAGGGCGTCACTGTGGTGCTCATCACCCACGATATGCACCTGATGCTGGAATACACGCCCCGGGCCATTGTGTTCAACGCGGGCGCCGTCATCGCGGACCGCCCCGCGGCGGAGGTACTCAACTCGCCGGAAATCGTGGAGGCCGCCCACTTGAAGGAGACCTCCCTGTTCCACCTGTCCAAGGTCTGCGGCATTGACGACGCGGTGGAATTCACCCGGCGGTTTGTGGAACGGGATCGGGAGGTGCGCCGCCATGACTAATCTGTTCAACTACATCGACCGCCCCTCCCCCATTCACCGCCTCACCGGGGCCTGCAAGCTGGTCTGCCTGATCCTCTGGAGTCTGGCGGCCATGAGCAGCTTTTATACGCCCATGCTGGCGGCGATGACCCTTGCCTCCTTCGTGCTGTTCCGGACGGCAAAGCTGAAAATCAGCGACATCTCCTTTATGCTGGGGGTGATGCTGGTCTATATCGTGCTGAACAATCTGCTGATCTTCCTGTTCAGCCCCACCCACGGCGTCGGCATTTACGGAACCGAGACGGTTCTGTTCCATATCGCCGGCCCCTATGTGGTCACGGCGGAGCAGCTGTTCTATCACCTGAATGTGATCCTGAAAACCGTCTGCTCCATCCCCATCGTGCT
>CAZCFU010000427.1:0-1473 GCA_964498005.1 uncultured Oscillospiraceae bacterium
ACCGCCTTGCGGCACTCCATCTGGGCCGTGGAGTCCAGGTGGCGGGCGCGGGCCTCGGCGCTTTTGCGGCCGTGCTCCAGGATCTCGTCCGCCGCGGCCTTGGCCTCGGCCTGGTACTTGGCGGCGATCTCCGCCGCCTGAGCCCGGGCCTGGGCCAGCAGGGCGTCGTTCTCGGCCTTGCCGTCCTCTGCGATGCGTGCGGTAATCTTTTCAATTCCGTTCATTTATTTGGCTTACCGCCTTTCTGATAAATCAAATCGTCGCCGGATTACAGCGCGTACATCAGCATCAGGATGGTGCCCACCAGGGACAGGATGGCGTAGAACTCCACGATACCGCACATGATGACGCCCTTCATGTAGTCGTCGGGCTTCTTGGCCACGATGTTGATGGAGGCGGCGGCCACGCGGCCCTGAGCGATGGCGGAGAGCAGGCCGCCCAGCATGATGGGCACGCAGGCGAACAGCACGGACATACCGTCAGCCACGGAGAGGGTGGCGGGATTGCCGGAGAAGAAGCCCAGGGTGAACAGGCCGAAGAAGCCGGCGGCCAGGCCGTACAGGCCCTGGGTGCCGGGAAGAGCCTGGAGAATCATGCACTTGGTGAAGTGCTCGGGGGTCTCGGACAGGCAGCCGGTGGCGGCCTCACCCACCATGCCGGTGCCCTTGGCGGAGCCGATGCAGCACAGGCCGACGGCCAGAGCGAAGCCGATGAAGGCCAGAGCCTGACCACCAATCATTTCAAAAAAAGCAACCATTTTACATTTCCTCCTTCAAAATATCGACATATTTGGTTTCTACTGCCAGAGGACGGAAGGGCTTGCCGCCGTCCTGATAAAACCGCCCGAAGAATTCCAGGCATTGCAGACGCATGGTGTGGACATAACAGCCCAGCAGGTTGAGCACCAGGTTCAGGGCGTTGCCGATGATGGCCACGATGATAAAGGGGACCAGGCCGAACACCGAGCCCAGGGTGTTGAACACCGAGGCGATGATGGAGCCGGCCATCATCAGGGCCATGAGGCGCAGGTAGGACAGGATGTCGCTGAAGTAGCCGGAAACGCCCTGGTAGGCGTCCCAGATCCAGGTGATGGCGCCGATGGGGCTCTTGGAGCGGATGACGCTGCCCACCGGCAGCAGCACCACGCCCAGGATCAGAAGCACCTTGCCCACGGTGCCCAGTACGGGGGCCACCATGCCGCCGCCGATGACGCCGGCCGCGCCGATGAGGATGCAGTACCAGGCGATCTCCTGGGTGACGGCGTCCAGGGCGTTGCCGTGGCGGAACTTCTCCTCCACGCTGACGGCCATGCCGGTGAACACCTGGATGACGCCCAGGATCATGGAGCCGATCATCACCAGGATGATGTCGTTGATGGGGGTGAACAGGGGCTTCCAGAACCAGACAAAGGCGCCGGCCTCGTAATAGCCCGGGACGTGGGCCCCGGTCAGCTCAAAGAGCTTGGGCAGGAAG
>CAZCFU010000428.1:0-1458 GCA_964498005.1 uncultured Oscillospiraceae bacterium
GGGCAAGCTGACCGGCCTGCCCGCCAACCGGCGCGTGGGGGGTGACGTCATTGCCGGGACGTTTCTCATCGTCGGCACAGCGGACGGTGAATTCTGCTCCCTCTCCGATGATGCTGCCGCGTATTACACCGAGCACTTTGCCGAGCCCATCTCCGAACCGTGTTCGGAAGGGCTCAAGGGATTCACATTCTACATCATGTGAGGAACAAAATGGAAAAAACAAACATCACCCTGGCCTTTGACCAGGAAAAATTGGACGCCCTGGAATTCTATCTGAAGAAAGAAAAGTCCACTCCCCAGCGGCGGCTGGAGGAGGCGCTGGCGCAGCTCTATGAGCAGGCCGTGCCCGAGCCGGTGCGGGAGTACCTGGACCGCCAAACCGCTCCCCCGCCCAGGCCCAAGCGTCCGGCCAAGCCTGCACCGCCGAAGGCTCCGCCCACCGAGATCGAACAGGAAGCGGAGGTGAATGGCAATGGACAGTAGGGAAATCACCGTCTGGCTGGACAAGCGGTGGTATGACGCTCTGTCCAAGCATCTGGACAGCGGGACTGTGGAAGATCGGCTGTCCAGTTGCCTGAAGGAGCTCATCGGTCAGCTTCCCCAAGAGGTGCAGGATCAAATCAGCCGGGAAATCCAAGCCGAGGACTTGCGGCAGCAGCAGGAAATCGAGGCCGCAAAAAAATACTCGGCGTTTCATGTGCGGGAGCACGGGCAGGAAGAATACTTCCAGCTGGAGCGTTCCTTGGACATCGTAGACGCGGCCCATCTCCTGCGCGAGTACCTTCGCAAAGACAGGCAGGACTCCTTCCCTGATTTCTGCGGCATCCGCCAGCGGATCACTGCCGGGGAGTTCGACCAGCTGGTGGGCGTACACATGGAAAACCCCAAAAAGGTCACCGGCGCGTTTGCGCTGGACTTTGACAAAAAAGAGTTCTCCTCCGTTGACGCTGCGGACGGCTGGCGGACGTACCCCATGCGGGATGTGTCTACAGCGGTCTACCACGCCTTTCGTGCGGAAGGTCTGTCCAGCCGACAGCGGCTGGCCCGGTTCACGGAGCGGCTGGCCGACAGTGAGATGGAATCCGCGGGGCACCTGTCTGCCAGGCAGGTATCCTTCGCGGAGGAGATCAGCGAGATCGACAGCAGGCTGAATTTCTACATGGAAACCAATTTCGATGTGGATGCCATGTTCGGCACCCATGTCTGCACCGAGGAGAACGACGACTGCCTGAACGTCTATGCTGAGTACGATATGGAGGCGGGCCGGGTGTGCGATGAGCTGGAGGTGGATCTGCATTGGGCCGATGGTCGGGAGGAATCTGTCCCCTATACGCTCAACGCCGCCGAGAAGGCGGTCCTGCTTCGGAAGATGGACCAGTATTGTCAGGAACAGACCGGCATGACGCTGAAGGACTACAGCGCCCAGCTCCTGGCCGAGGATGAACAGCCGCACCAGGA
>CAZCFU010000429.1:0-1454 GCA_964498005.1 uncultured Oscillospiraceae bacterium
AAGAACTTGTTGATGGTGAACAGGGTCTCCTGATCCAGCGCGTCGATGGGGTTCTTCTTGAACACCTCGCGCAGGAACATCTCGCACAGGGTGGTGGGCAGCTGGTAAATGAGCCGCCCGATGCCCAGGTTCTCATAGTTGATGATGGAGCGCTCGGTCTCAAACACCTTGCCCACGTCGATGGCCACCTGGGCCTCCTTATAGGTACGGGCCAGGTCCCGGATATGGCCCACGATGGTGCCGATGCCCACCACGGTCTTGATGCCCAGGTCGCGGGCCAGGGCCTCCTGGACGTTCTGGGCGATCTTTTGCAGATCCCGGGCGTCGGCGTTCTCGTTCAGCAGCTTCACCAGGGCCACGTCCGTCTCGCTGACGGACAGCACAAAGTCGCTCTGCTTGTCGGGGTACAGCCCGCTGATCACGTCCACGGCGAACGCGTCCGGCGTGCCCAGCTGACGCGCCAGGATCACCGCCCGGGGCGCCTCGGACACAAAGTGCAGCTCCTTGGCCCGGACATAGATATCCCCCAGGAGAATATTGTCACACAGAATATTCTTCACAAAGGTGGCCTTGTCGTTCTTCTCCTCATAATAGGTCTTGGCGCCGTTGAGAGCGATCACCGCCATGGAGCAGATCAGCGCGGCCTGGTCGTCCTCCCCCTTGACAAAGGCGGCGTAGTCGAACTGGCCGCTCCAGCCGGGCAGCGCCTTGAAGGTGTAGCCGCCGCTGACCACCTGGCCCTCCTGCTCCGCGGCCAGCAGCGCCGCGCAGCTGCTCCACTTCTCTCCGATGCACGTCAATTCATTGCAGGCCACCACAGTGCCCTGCCCGTCGATTACTCCCACAGCCCGATCGGAACAGTCTTTCATCTGAAGAACGATGCTTTGAAATACCCTGCTGGACATTGCGTTTTCTCCTTTCTATGCGGCTGGGAATGGAGCGCTCCGCCACTTTTGTTTATGTGATCTCATACGTACCTGTTTATTATATAGAGTTTCGTTGCCGATTTCAATAGTTTTTTAAAATTTTTTTGTGTAAACTGCCAAAAATTTTGTATCATTAACAGAAAATCGCTTCCAGCTCTCTCCCATTCAGCGGCCGCCACGCCCCTTTGGGCAGGCTCTCATCCAAGGTCAGCGGGCCGAACTTTACCCGCTTCAAATAGGTCACCGGCTTGCCCCGGGAGGCCAGCATCCGCTTCACCTGGTGATACTTCCCTTCCCGTAGCGTAATATGCGCCGTCCCTTTGTCGGGCAAAAGCTCCAATTCCGCCGGCAGACAGACCGTGCCGTCCCCCAGGGTCAGCCCCGCCCGGACGGCCTCCACATCATCCCCGTCCAGCTCACCGTCCACCTCCACGTAGTACACCTTGTCCACATGGCTCCTGGGGGACAGCAGCCGGTGGGCCAGGGGGCCGTCGTTGGTGAGCAGCAGCAGGCCCTCGGTGTCCTTGT
>CAZCFU010000430.1:0-1450 GCA_964498005.1 uncultured Oscillospiraceae bacterium
GCCCTCACCAACCCGGACGCCCGCATCGACCTGCGCTGGTACTGCCTGCCCGGGGACTACATGGCCCAGTTCCGGGAGCGGGGCATCCAGGTGGTCAGCGACCGGGACTACATCTCCGAGCAGCCCGGGGGGCCCCAGGGCCTGGCCCGCTTTGGCCCGGACGGAGGGCTGATCCAGCTGGCCTCCCCCAGCTGGCATTGGGGAGAATTCTACGTCCGCATGGTGCGGGAGATGCTCCGGGATCCCAAGACCATTCCCCTGGCGGAGGACAGCAGCAAGGCCATCAACTACTGGTGGGGGATGAACAGCGGCGTGGTGGGGCTGCGCCTCAGCTCCGGCCTGCCGGAGGACACCCGCGCGCTGGCCCAGATCCTGCGTCAGGGCATCCGGGAGGGGACCATCCTGCCCTTCCAGCGGACGATCCGCACCCAGGGCGGCAGCATGGTGAACGACGGCTCCCGGAACCTGACCATGGAGGAGATCCTGAAGATGGACTGGCTGTGCGACCGGGTGGACGGCCACCTGCCCTCCTTTGACGAGCTGCTGCCGGTGGCCAGACCCACGGTCCGGCGGCTGGGCATTGACCGGGACAGCATCCCCCCGGAGGAGGCGAAGGAGCAGTGAAGCTGCTTGTCATCTCCGACGCTGTGGACACGGGACTGTGGGACTACTTCACCAAAGACAAGCTCCGGGGGGCGGACGCCATCATCTCCTGCGGGGATCTGCCCTCCTCCTACCTGACCTTCCTGGTGACCGTGGCCAACAAGCCCCTGTTTTACGTCCACGGCAACCACGACACCCGCTATGAGTGGGAGCCGCCGGAGGGGTGCGACTGCATCGACGGGAAGATCATCGAATTCAAGGGCTACCGCATCATGGGCCTGGGCGGGTGCATGAAGTACAACCGGGGCGCCCACCAGTACACGGAGCGGCAGATGAAGCGGCGCATCGCCAAGCTGTGGCGGCCCATGCGCCGGGGGGTGGACATCCTGGTGACCCATTCCCCTGCCCAGGGGCTGGGGGACATGGACGACCCCTGCCACCGGGGCTTTGCCTGCTTCCGGGATCTGATGGACCGCCTGCGGCCCCAGTATCTGCTCCACGGCCACGTCCATCTGCAATATATGCCCAACGTCCCCCGGACCCATCAGTACGGGGATACCACGGTAATAAACGCCTCAGTAAAGTACTTCATCGAGCTGCCCGACCGGCCCGAGCAGCCTCAAAAACGCCGCGGATGACCCAAGCCGCCCACCCCGTGACCGGGGTGGGCGGCTTTCTCATGCTGTTGAGGCGGCGATATCCCGTCACCGCGCCAAAAGCTCCTTTAAAACGGCGTTCACCGTCTGGGGGTTGGCCCTGCCCTTCAGCTCCCGCATGACCTGGCCCACCAGGAAGCCAAAGGCCTTTTCCTTGCCGCCCCGGTAGTCGGTCACAGACTGGGGATGGG
>CAZCFU010000431.1:0-1441 GCA_964498005.1 uncultured Oscillospiraceae bacterium
GCCTGCATCATCTGGATGGGGTTGGTGCCCATGCCGTCGCCGTAGTGGAACGCCTGGGGCATGCCAAACACCATCACGTCATATTTCTTCTCCGCCCAGGGCACGTAGGTGCGCTTGTCGGCCACCTCCCAGCTCTTGGGCATCATCTCGGCGGCATAGCCGGAGAAGAGGGCAATCTGGCGGGAGTAGGTGTCCAGCACCGCATCGCAGCAGAAAAAGGGGTGGCCCATCTTCTCCTCCATCCACATACCGATCTCGTCAAACTTGGTGCGCATCAGGTTCTTGCCGGACACAGGGGTGAAGTCGGGCCGGTGCATCACGTCGGGGACGTGGTGGCTGGCGATGCTCCGCCAGTGGGTGATGCCGGTGGCACAGTGCTTGTAGCCGCCGGAATAGCCGCCGTAGGGGTTGCCCTGGGTGTGGCCGATGAGGATGGGGATATCCGCGTCAAAGACGTACTTGTTCATCAGCACCGGGTCGCCCCGCCGGGTCTTACCCAGATCCACCATGTGGTCGGGGTCCTCGCTGTCATGGGAGGTGATCTGGTTCGTCCAGTAGAACTCGTTGAAGAGCTTCTCTCCCAAAATCTGCTTCATCTCGCCCACGGTGGCCCGGGGGTGCAGGCCGTTGGAGAACAGCAGCAGGATATCCTTCTTCTCCACCCCGGCGGCGTACAGCTCGTCCAGGCACGCCCGGATGGACACCTTGCGGTGGGCGGTGGGCTGGCATCCGCCCTTCACGATGTCCGGGATGACGAACACCACGGTCTTGCCCGGGCCGGCCAGTTCCCTGAGGGGCGGCATCCCGATGGGGTTGCGGATGCTCTCCAGGGTGGCGTTGTACAGGCTGTCCCAGTCCTGGGGCAGGCACGGGGGATCGGCCACGGTCTCGCCGGGGATGAATATGTCGGTGCTGTCGGGCAGTTCGGCGGCCATCAGGCCGTGGCCGTACTCAAATTCTAATTTCATATGCGCCCTCCCTTATTCACCAAGATAAAGCCGGATGATCTCCAGATACTCCTCGGGATAGAAGCCGATCTCGCCCTGGAAGCGGGTGAGGGCGATGAGGCCGCCGTCGATCTCCTCGATGGAGGTCAGCATGGCGGCGTTGTCCGCTTTCAGGCCGCCGCCGTACACCACGTCCATCCCCCCGGTGCGCTCCTTGACAAACCGGGCGATCTTGGTGATGTACTCTTTGTCCGCCGGGGTCTTGCCCGGGCCGATGGACCACACCGGCTCGTAGCCGATGACGACTTTGCTCTTGTCCACCCCGTCCAGGCCAACGTCAAGCTGCTCGCCCAGCACGGTCTCCCACTGGGGCTGTTCCTCAGAGGTCTCGCCGATGCAGTACAGCACCGTCAGCCCCGCGTCCTGGGCGCATTTGATTTCCTGGTTCAGCAGGCGGTTGACGGCGGACATATCCGTCACCCCCGCCTCGGCCA
>CAZCFU010000432.1:0-1438 GCA_964498005.1 uncultured Oscillospiraceae bacterium
CGATGACGGTGAATTTGTCCCCGCCGCCGATGGGCACGCCGGACACGTCCACCACGGTGTCCTCCGGGTGGAACTTGCGGTTGGCCTTCTTGTAGGGCTCCTGCACCCGCATGACCCGTTCTACGTCCTGGTTGATGGACAGCTTGTCCATGTCGATGTGGGCGGTGTCGCCCACCAGCCCCAGGATGGAGCAGCCAACGCCGTTGGTGATGCCCACGGTGACGCCGTGGTCGCGCTCCAGCTGGTGTATAAGGGCCTGGATCTTCTCCTGGCTGACGCCGGGCTTCATGACAATGACCATAATAAAAACCTCTCTTTTTGAAAATATAAAGAAGCCCACAGACCGCGCGCGGTCCATGAGCTTCCCGATGATACACAAATTCAGGCGGGGCCTGCCGCCCCTCACTCACGCGCCGCGTTTCTCCATGCCAAAATAGCCGAACCCGCTAAATCGAGTCCAGCCATAGGTAAAGGTGAAGCTGTGGGCGGTGGAGAGGGTCATAAACGGATACCTCGCAGATTTGATTGGGGACATTATATACTTTACCGAGATAAAAAGCAAGAGCTTTTTTCCCCGTCTTGACAGCTCAGGGGTTACAGGAATAAAATAGGGAAAGAAAATGCGAGGAGGCCGCAATCATGAGCCACACGGTGGAAATCTTATCGGTGGGCACCGAGCTGCTGCTGGGCAGCATCGTCAACTCGGACGCCCAGGCCCTCAGCCGGGAGCTGACCTCCCTGGGGCTGAATGTGCTGTACCACTCGGTGGTGGGGGACAATCCGGGACGGCTGAAAGCTGCTGTGGAGCTGGCGAAGAGCCGGGCGGACGTGATCGTCACCACCGGCGGCCTGGGCCCCACCTGCGACGACCTGACCAAGCAGACCCTGGCAGAGTGCTTTGGGAAGCGGCTGGTGTTCCACCCCGAGTGCGCCGAGAGCATCCGGTGCTTCTTCCGCCGCATGGGTAAGGAGATGACGGACAACAACCTCCAGCAGGCATACCTCCCCGAGGGCTGCGATGTGCTGGACAACGCCTGGGGCACCGCCCCCGGCTGCGCCTTTGAGACGGACGGGACGTATGTGGTCATGCTGCCTGGGCCCCCGAGAGAATGCCTGCCCATGTTCCGGGAGCGGGCCATGCCCTGGCTGGCCCGTCTGAGCGAGGGGGTCATCCGCTCCCGCGCCCTGCGGGTGTTCGGCCTGGGGGAGTCGGCGGTGGAGGCCATGCTCCGGGATCGGATGAACGAGCTGACCAACCCCACCCTGGCCCCCTACGCCAAGGAGGGCGAGGTGGAGCTGCGCGTCACCGCCAAGGCGGACACGGCTGACGAGGCGGACGCCCTCATCGCCCCGGTGGAGGCGGAGGTACGGGCCCTGCTGGGCGGCCTGGTGTACGGCGCGGACGTGTCCGGCCTGGAACAGGTGGTGCTGGACGGCC
>CAZCFU010000433.1:0-1436 GCA_964498005.1 uncultured Oscillospiraceae bacterium
CGAACACCAGCTGGCCCTTGTGGCCGGGGGCGGTGGACGCCTTGAAGTGGGGGATCTCGCCGTAGGGGATGGCGGTGGGGTTTTCCACCACGTCGCCCAGGAAGCCCAGGCCGGAGCCCAGCACCATGGCTGCCTTGGGGATAAACCCTCCGATCTTTTCCTTAATGTAATCAGCGCTCTCTTGATATTGTGCAAACGTGTAAGCCATGGTGACAGCCTCCTATGGTGAAAGTAAAATTTTGTTGAATCAATATAGTTTACACCATGTTTGCGGAAAAAGCAATGAACAGGCTATAAATTCCGCGTATTTTCCGTGGGGCGTTCTTCGCGAAAGCGGCCCCGGGACATCGTCCCGGGGCCGCTGCTGTTCGCGCGGGGATCAGGCTTCCCCCTCGGCGGGGGGAGGGTCATCCTGCGGCGTATGCTTTCGGAAGGCGCGCTCCACAAATATGGAGTGGGCCAGCGCCAGCAGGCAGGGCAGACAGCACACCGGCAGCAGCAGCTGGACGGTGATGTCCACGCACAGCGCCAGCAGCGCCGCCATGGCCAGGGTGGAGGGCAGGTGGACGAACCAAAACTGAATGGCGGCGCGGTTCAGCTCCCGGAAGGTGAACTGGTAACGGGAGCACAGCGGGAACAGCCAGCACAGCATCCCGGCGGGTATGGCGGTAAGCACATAGTACGTCACCGCCAGCACCGCCAGCGGTTTGGAGCCCTGGGCGGCGTTGGCCAGGAGATGGGAGCCCGCTATGGGCAGCAGCGCCAACCCGCCCCAGAGCAGGCCGGCCGGAGTGACCAGCTTGAATTCCTGCTTAAAGGTGCGGAAAAACCGGCTGTAGACCGAGGGCTCCCCGCCCCGGACGCAGTGGGCGGCGCAGTCGTACAGGGCGGTGGAGGCGGCGGGTATGGTGACCACCGGCAGGGAGCAGATAAACCACAGCAGGCTCAGCCCCACCACATCCGCCATTTTGTCAAAGCATTTCCAGAAGAAGTTGTCCGGGTTGAAGATCTGGTTCATAGCAGCGTGGGTACCAGCTCGGCCAGGGCGGCGGCCAGAGCGGCATGGCCCCGGCGGGTCAGGTGCATGAAGTCGATGGTGTTGAATTCCGCGCCGATCTCGTTGGCGTCCAGGAAGTGGCAGCCCACCTCGGCCGCCACCCGTTTATACTCCGCCGGGATCTTGCGGCTCTTTTCCACACAGCCCGGGCCCATGGTGCCCATCTCGTCGGCCACCGGGGAGGTGAGCACCCCCTCGTCGATCACGGGCGGGGCAATGATGAGGATGTTGGGCTTGCCTCCCGGCCACCAGCATTCGGTGGTCTGGGCCTTTTGCACCAGCCGGCGCATCCCCAGGCCGATGGCGAAGGCGTTCATGCCGAAGCGCTCCTTGCTGTCGTTGGTGCCCAGCATGATGATGAGCAGGCTCACCGGCTCGT
>CAZCFU010000434.1:0-1430 GCA_964498005.1 uncultured Oscillospiraceae bacterium
GTGGTGAACAAAATCGACCGCCCCGACCAGCGCATCCACGAGGTCATGGACGAAGTGCTGGAGCTCCTGCTGGACCTGAACGCCACCGACGAGCAGTTCGAGTCCCCCACCCTGTTCTGCTCCGGGCGGCAGGGCACCGCCAGCTATTCCCCCGACGTGGCGGGCACCGACCTGGTGCCCCTGTTCGAGACCATTTTGAATTATATCCCCGCCCCGGACTGCGACCCGGAGGCCCCGTTCCAGATGCTGGTGTCCTCCATCGACTACAACGAGTTCGTGGGCCGCATCGCCGTGGGCCGCATTGAGCGGGGCACCGTGAAGCAGAACCAGGAGATCGTGGTCTGCAACTACCACAAGCAGGACGAGGCCCCCAAGAAGGCCAAGGCCACCAGCCTGTACACCTTCGACGGACTGGCCCGCACCCCCGTCACCGAGGCCAAGGCCGGCGAGATCATCGCCATGAGCGGCATCGGCGACATCACCATCGGCGACACCGTCTGCGCCCCTGCCGATCCCGAGCCCATCGAGTTCGTGAAGATCTCCGCTCCCACTTTGGAGATGACCTTCTCCGTCAATGATTCCCCCTTTGCCGGACGGGAGGGCAAGTACGTCACCAGCCGCCAGCTCCGGGACCGGCTGTTCCGGGAGACGCTGAAGGACGTGTCCCTGCGGGTGTCCGAGATCGAGGCGTCCACCGATGCCTTCAACGTGGCGGGCCGGGGCGAGATGTCCCTGTCCATCCTCATCGAGACCATGCGCCGGGAAGGCTACGAGTTCCAGGTGTCGCCCCCCCGGGTGGTCTACCAGGTGGTGGACGGCCAGAAGTGCGAGCCCGTGGAGCGGGTGGTCATCGACGTGCCCGCCGACAACGTGGGCGCGGTGATGGAGAAGCTGGGGGCCCGTAAGGGCGAGTTCCTGTCCATGGACCCCATCGGCAGCCGCACCAAGCTGGAGTTCCTGGTGCCCTCCCGGGGCCTGTTCGGCTACCGCAACGAGTTCCTCACCGACACCAAGGGCGAGGGCATCATGGCCTCCGTGTTTGAGAAGTACGCCCCCTTTAAGGGGGAGATCCAGCGCCGGAACACCGGCTCCCTGGTGGCCCATGAGACGGGCGAGTCCGTGACCTACGGCCTGTTCGCCGCCCAGGAGCGGGGCGCGCTGTTCATCGGCGCGGGCGTGCCCGTGTACGAGGGCATGGTCGTTGGCGTGTGCCCCAAGATGGAGGACATCACCGTCAACGTGTGCAGGAAGAAGCAGCTCACCAATATGCGGGCCTCCGGCAGCGACGAGGCCCTGCGGCTGGTGCCCCCCAAGCAGCTCAGCCTGGAGCAGTGCCTGGAGTTTTTGGCGGACGACGAGCTGCTGGAGGTCACGCCGGAGAACCTGCGCCTGCGCAAGAGCATTTTGAACCACGAGAAGCGGATGAAGGC
>CAZCFU010000435.1:0-1418 GCA_964498005.1 uncultured Oscillospiraceae bacterium
CGCAAAGCGGCCATAGGCCTAAGCCGCGCAGAGCGCGGCCCACGGCGCGGATGGAACGCAGCGAGGGCAAAAGCCCAAGGCCCGCCCACGGCGGGACTTGGTTTTGTCCGAGTCGGAGTGAAGCCGCACGTCGCGAACAGGCGCAGCGTGACAACAAGCTTATTTGCATAACTTCAAAAACGCCCGGAAGATTTCCCCGCCGTCCACCGTGTCGGGCCGCGCCAGCGCCCCCGTCATCCGCTCCGGGTGGAACTGGACGGAGATGAGGGGCAGCGTCTCATGCTCCACCGCCTCAACGCCCCCGCCCTCGGAGCGGGCGGACACCGTCAGACCTCGGCCCAGCCGCCCCAAAGCCTGGTGGTGGCTGCTGTTCACCGGGAACACCGGGCCGTACAGCCGGTGGAGCAGGGTGCCCTCCGCCGCCCGGATCAAATGAACCTGGTCACCCTCCTCCTTTCGGTGGAAGGGAACCAGCTCGGGCCCCAGATCCTGGATCAAATCGCCGCCCAGCCACACATTGACCACCTGGTGGCCCCGGCAGATGGCCAGCACCGGCTTGCTCGCCCCCAAAAACGCCTCCAGCAGGGCCAGCTCCGCCTCGTCCCGGGCCCGGTCGATGCCCTGGGAGCCCCGGTTTTCCTGGCCGAACAGCACGGGATCCATATCGTCCCCGCCGGTGAGCAGCAGGCCGTCGTAACTCAGATCGGGGGCTGGAAGATAGTGGGCGTCCCCCACGCCCCCGGCGGCCTCAATGGCGGCCAGGTAGTTGGCGGCGTTACCCCCGCCGGTGGAAATCAAAATTCTCGGTTTCATAGCGCCCCTCTCTTTCTTTCCCGGCAGTCTTTGGACCTTCCTGGGACGTCATTGGGGCTTCGCCCCAACGACCGTCCCGGCGGCCTGCCGGCCGCCCTGAGCCAATAGCGCGGCGCAATACACCGCGATCCCCAGCACCGCGCACACCAGCGACGACCAGCCGTGGCCGCACCCGGCGTCGATCATCACATGGAACATCAGATTGCACCACAGCCCCATCAACACCGCCGCTAACAACGGACGGGCAAACCATTCAAAGGCTTTTACTTTTAGCTCCGCCGCCCGGAGGACGGAGGCCAGGTTCAGCCCCGCCCCCACCAGGCCGGAAGCCACGAACCCCGCCGCGAACCCCGCCAGCCCAAAACGGGATACGGCAAAAAAGGTAAAGGCCAGCTGCACCACGTCGCTGAGGATGGCGTTGCGGGCGGCCCTTCCCTGGAGGCCCAGTCCGTTCAGCGCCCCGGACAGCACCGACTGGTAACAGCCCAGCAGCGTACCCGCCGCCAGGGGCAGGATCAGCTCCCCCACCCGCTCGTCCCGGAACAGCGCCGCCCCCACCGTGGGGCCGATCACCGTCAGCAGGGCCATGGCCGGGGCCATGAGCA
>CAZCFU010000436.1:0-1414 GCA_964498005.1 uncultured Oscillospiraceae bacterium
CCGGCAGCCGGGTCAATCAAGAGCACGACGATGAAGCTCTGCGGAACGTGAAGCTGACCGCCAATACTGCGGCCAACTGGGCGGATTACGACACTGTATTCATTGGATATCCGATTTGGTGGGGGATTGCCGCCTGGCCTGTGAACGACTTCATCCAGAATAACGACTTCACCGGCAAAACCGTCATCCCCTTCTGCACCTCCGCCAGCTCCGGTCTGGGGCAGAGCGGTGAGCTGCTGGCCCAGATGGCTGGCACCGGGAACTGGCAGACCGGGATGAGGTTTTCCTCCGTGGCCTCCCAGAGCGACGTGAGCGGCTGGGTCAACGGCTTGAACCTGACCCCTGGAACCGATACCCCCAACACTGGCAAATCTCGCATCCTGGTGACCTATTTCTCCATGCCTGAAACCACCAATCCCAACAATATGACCACCGAGGAGGACAACAGTGTGGTGGTCATCAACGGCCAGGTGCTGGGCAACACCCAGTATATGGCCCAGGTCATCCAGGAAACCACCGGCGCGGACATTTTCCGAATTGAGCCGGTGACGCCTTATCCCACCAATCACAGTACGCTGGTTTCCCTGGCGTCTCAGGAGCAGAGCGGCAGCGCCCGCCCCGCCATCCAGGGCCGAGTGAACAACATGGACGACTACGACGTGATTTTCGTGGGGTACCCCATCTGGTGGAGCGATATGCCCATGATTATGTACACCTTTTTTGAGCAGTATGACCTGTCCGGCAAGACCGTTATTCCGTTCAGCACCCACGGCGGCAGCAGCTTTGCCGGAACGCCCACTACGATTCAGCGCCTGGAGCCTGAAGCCAAGATGCTGGATGGCCTGACCATTTCCCGAAACAACATCCAGGATGCCCGCCAGCAGATTGTGGACTGGGTAAACGGCCTGGCATTGAATTGAACCGGCGCAGCAAAAACCTGCCATGAGAAAGGGGCAGAAACCATGAAACGCATTTTTCTGTTTTTTGTTGTATCCGCCCTGCTGTTTTCTCTGTGCGGCTGTGCCAACAGCGCAGATCAGCCCGAACCCAGTCAGACAGTTCGGGCTGACGCCGCACAGAGCGAAAGGGAAGGATCGACAGTGACAAAAAATACTACCGTAGGCGAGGTAATCGCAAATCCCGCGCTGGGGAACTTTGGCCGCCTGCTGTTCCCGGTGGATCGGGCGGTTTCAGAGGATATGACTTTGGCCCAAATCAGCACCAGCAGCGTCTATGTGTGGTACAGCAATATCCAAGCGGACAAAACGGTGGAGATCGTCAACGATGTGATCGCCCGCGCCGCCGCTGGGGAGCAGGTCTTTTATCCCATCTATTCTGAGGCGGAGATGGCGGCAGATCCATCCAAGCGGGACACCGGGCTGTTTTTCTTCCGGGGTGAGCCGGGAGCGAAGTT
>CAZCFU010000437.1:0-1414 GCA_964498005.1 uncultured Oscillospiraceae bacterium
AACCGCAAAGCTGGCATAATCTACCGCATAATTTGCCCGTTGCTTTTCACAAATGCCGTGGGAAACGGGCTATTTGTCTTGACGGAATGGACAAAATGACGTATGATACCTTATAAGATATAGAAATGGGCCGGGAGCCCGCAGGGGGAGATGGGTGTGCTCAAAATTGTGATCCTGGAGGATGAAAAGCCCCAGATGGAGCGGTTGACGGGCTTTCTGGACAGATATCGGACAGAGCATCCCCAGTTCGTGTACACCCTGGACACCTATGACCGGGGCATCCGTCTGCTGGACGCCTACCGCCGGGATGCGGACCTGATTTTTTTGGACATCCGGGTGCCGGATATGCTGGGGATGGACGTGGCCAAACACATCCGCAAGGTGGATGACAACGTGATGATCGTCTTTGTCACCAGCCTGACTCAGTATGCCGTGGACGGCTACTCGGTGGGTGCGTTCGACTATATCCTCAAGCCGATCCAGTACCCCTCTTTTTCCGCCAAGCTGGAGCGGGCGCTGCGGATGCTCTCCCACCGAGAGGCGGGGCTGATGCTGGATCTGAGGACCAAGGAGAGCGGCCGCAGGCTCCCGGCGGACAGCGTGATCTACATCGAGGTCTCCGCCCACGACCTGCTGTTCCACACTGGCAGCGAGACCATCAAGCAGTGGGCCACGCTCTCCCAATATGAGGAGCTGCTCCAGCAGGTCCACTTCGCCCGCCCATCCACCAGTTTCCTGGTGAACCTCAAATATGTGCGGGGAGTCAAGAAGGACGAGGTGCTGCTCAGCGAGAACACGGTCCCTTTGTCCCGCTCCAAACGGAAGGACTTCCTGGCGGCCCTGGCCCAGTACAAAGGGGGGAGCATTTAGATGCCCAGCTGGTATGGTGACCTGCGCAACCCCATCCTGCTGATCCAGTCCGTTTTTGGCGTCCTTGTGTTTGCCTATTCGCTGAAACGGCGCAGTCATTTCTGGCTCCGGCTGGCTGGAGGGACAATGCTGGGGTGTGCGGCCCTGCACCTGATGCATGTAGTGTTTTTCCCGGACATGGGCAGCAATGTGAACAGCATGGGCCGGATTGCCCTGATGGCCGCAGTCTATTTCATCCTGATTGTCATCTGCTGGTCCGTTTTTGCGGAATCCGTTTGGACGGCCCTGTTCGTAGCGGCCTCCGGTTTCGTGGCGCAGGATATGAGCGGGACGCTCAAAACCCTGCTGAAGCTGATCCCCTTTGTGAACGGCCTGTGCCAGGATGATGTCGGCATCCTGCTGGTGGATCTGGTGGCCTATTACGCCTTCTATACAGTGCTCTTTTTAGCGTTCCGGCCCTACACCCGGGACCGGGAGGAAAATTTTGGGAACCGGGTGAAAGCGGTGTTTTCCACTGCGGTGCTCCTGTTCGGCCTGGGCATGG
>CAZCFU010000438.1:0-1413 GCA_964498005.1 uncultured Oscillospiraceae bacterium
CCATCAAGGGCAAGGTGGACCACCTGCTGGGCCTGAAGGAGAACGTCATCATCGGCAAGCTGATCCCGGCGGGCTCCGGCCTTGCCGCCTACCGCAAGCTGGACGAGATCGAGGACGAGGTCCACAATGACGGCCGCTTCCGGGATGTCGCCGCCATGGCCGACGACCTGCGGGAGGAGGACAGCGAGGAGAGCGTCCTTGCCGCCGACGAAGCCGACAGCGCCGAGGAGGAAGAGGACGAGATCCTGGCCGTCACCCTGGACGAGGACAGCCTGGAGTAAATTGACCATACGGAACGCCGCCGCGGACGCGTATACGCCCGCGGCGGCGTTTTGCTGCCCTTTATGGCTTACTTTGTCTTTGAGATCCACAGCCGGCAAATGGACGCGGCCATATTGTGGCAGCGTTCCAAAGACTTTCCTCCTTTTTCGCATAAACCGACAAAACCTCTGATTTTTTCTTTTATTTTTTGTGCATCTTGACTTTGCGCACCGGGCACGTTATAATTAGGATGTATCAATACGTTACTGTGGCACGTCAAAACAAACCACAGCATTTTCCGCCGCTCCCCGGCGGATATTGGGAGGGCACTTATGATAAAACATGCAGACCAGCTCAGCGAAGCCATCGCCCGGTTTTCCGCCGGAACCAGCACGGACGCCTACCAGTTCATGGGCTGCCACCGCGCCACGGTGGACGGCCAGGAGGGCTATGTATTCCGGGTGTGGGCCCCTCACGCCAAGAGCGTGCGGGTACTGGGTAAATTCAACAACTGGGACAAGAACTCCCCCGCCATGGAGCGCATCGCCCCCGCCATCTGGGAGCGGTTCATCCCCGGCGTGCAGACCTATGACGAGTACAAATATTACATTGAGCGGCCCGACGGCACCTTCGTGTTCCGTGCCGACCCCTACGGCACCCATTCCGCCACCCGGCCGGAGAACGCCAGCAAGGTGTTCGACCTGGACGGCTTTACCTGGACGGACGGCAATTACCGCCGGGCCCGGGGCCGCCGCGACACACTGCGCAGCCCGATGAACATCTATGAGATGCACCTGGGCTCCTGGCGGCGGCACGAGGACGGCAGCTTCCTGTCCTACGGGGAGCTCGCCGAGCAGCTCGTCCCCTACCTGAAGGACATGGGCTATACCCACGTGGAGCTGCTTCCCGTCAGCGAATACCCCTTCGACCCCTCCTGGGGCTATCAGGTCACCGGTTACTATGCCCCCACCTCCCGGTACGGCACGCCCCACGACTTTATGAAGTTCGTGGATATGTGCCACAGCGCGGGCATCGGCGTCATCATCGACTGGGTGGGCGCCCACTTCCCCCGGGACGAATGCGGCCTGTTCGAGTTCGACGGCGGCTTCTGCTATGAGCCCGCCGACCCCCTGCGCCGGGATCACCCCGACT